>URQL01000058.1 GCA_900550005.1 uncultured Erysipelotrichaceae bacterium | reverse complement strand
TACAAGCTGTTGGAGATAGTAAACATCCGCTTTATTATTTGATTATTTCTTCTATTACAAACATTGTTTTAGATTTAGTGCTTATTGTTGGTTTTCATTTTGGTGTAGGCGCTGCAGCACTAGCAACGATCATTTCTCAATTTTTAAGTGCAATTTTATGTATTATCCACTTACTTAAAGCTGATGAAGCTTATCGTTTAGATTTAAAAGCAATCCGTATTGATGTTGGCTTACTAAAACAAATTCTAACAAATGGTTTGCCTGCGGGATTACAAAATTCCATCATCGCTTTAGCGAATGTTGTCGTACAAAGTCATATCAATCAATTTGGTAAAATGGCTGTTGCAGGAAGTGGTTCTTACGCAAAAATTGAAGGTTTTGGCTTCTTACCTATTACTTGTTTTGCTTTAGCAATGACCACTTTCATTTCACAAAATCTAGGTGCTAAACAATATGAACGCGCTAAAAATGGATCTCGCTTTGGTATTGTTTGTTGTGTTGTCTTAGCTCAAGCAATTGGTTTAATCATCTATACATTTGCTCCACAACTCATTAGCTTATTCGATCGTACACCAGAAGTTATCCAATATGGAACAATGCATGCTAGAACAACGACATTATTTTTCTTCCTACTTTCATTTTCTCATTGTGTAGCAGGAATATTAAGAGGAGCAGGAAAATCGATCGTACCGATGATCGTCATGTTGATTTGCTGGTGTGTGATCCGTGTTACTTTTATCACCATTGCAACAAACATTTTTGATACGATACGTGTGGTTTATATCGCTTATCCGCTTACTTGGTCGCTTAGTTCTATTGCTTTTTTAATTTATTATTTAAGAATCAGATGGGATCAATTAAATATCACTACTAAATCTTAGGATTTCCTAAGATTTTTTTATCCTATATCAAGACTTTATCTTTAAAATTCGTTACAATAGATATAGGATACAAGAGAAAGGAAAAACATATGTTACAAATAAAAAATATTTATAAACAATATAAAACAGGTACCCTCGTTCAAAAAGTATTAGATGGTGTCAATTTAAATTTAAGAGATAATGAATTTGTTGCAATATTGGGACCGAGTGGAAGTGGTAAAACAACTTTACTTAATATTATTGGTGGTTTAGATCGTTATGATGATGGTGATTTGATTATTAATGGAATCTCCACTAAAAGATATAAAGATCGTGATTGGGATTCTTATCGTAATCACACCATTGGCTTTGTATTTCAAAGTTATAACTTAATTCCTCATCAAACTATTTTAAGTAATGTTGAATTAGCATTAACGATTTCAGGTATTTCTAAAGAACAAAGAAAGCAAAGAGCTTTAGATGCTTTAGAAAAAGTAGGTTTAGGTAACCAAGGTCATAAACGTCCTAATCAATTATCTGGAGGACAAATGCAACGTGTAGCCATTGCCAGAGCATTAGTCAATGATCCTGATATTTTACTTGCAGATGAACCCACTGGAGCATTAGATAGTGAAACCAGTATTCAAGTTATGGATTTATTAAAAGAAGTGGCTAAAGATCGTCTCGTGGTCATGGTTACCCATAACCCCGAACTAGCTTATAAATATGCTACCCGTATCGTTAAATTAAAAGATGGAAAAATTCAAGAAGATTCTGATCCTTGTGAACCTCAAAAAGAAGAATTAACCACACCTCAACATAAAAATATGGGTAAATCTTCCATGTCTTTTTTAACTTCTTTAAATTTAAGTTTTAATAACTTAAAAACAAAAAAAGCCCGAACTTTTTTAACGGCTTTTGCAGGATCGATTGGAATTATTGGGATTGCCCTTATTTTATCCTTATCTACAGGGGTCAATCAATATATAAAAAATATTGAAGAAGAAACTTTATCCCAATATCCTTTGCAAATTCAAAGTACTGGTTTTGATTTGACAGCCATGATGGGCGATGTTCAATCTAATAATAATGCAACAGAAGATGATTCATCGATTCATATTTCACAAATGATCACCAATATGTTTTCTACCATTGGTTCTAATGATTTAAAATCATTAAAACAAGCACTCGATAATAAAACAGTTGATTTAAGTGAAGATAGCAGTGCGATTGAATATACCTATAATGTTTCTCCACAAATTTATAGTAGTGATAGTAACACCGTACGCCAAGTTCATCCAGATCAATCTTTTAGCTCACTTGGGCTTGGTTCATCTTCAAATACAAACAGTATGATGTCAAGTGTGATGAGTACCGACGTTTTTTACCAAATGCCTCAAAACAGTAATCTATATGAAAGTCAATACGACATTAAAGCTGGGAGATGGCCTCAAGCTTACAATGAATGTGTCCTTGTTTTAACTGAAAATGGAAATATGTCAGATTTCATGCTTTATACTTTAGGTTTAAGAGATTTTAAAGAATTAGACCAAATGATTGAACAATTTTCTAAAGAAGAAGATGTGACTACACCTGATTTAGACACAAGTTATAACTATGATCAAATTTTAAATAAAACATTTAAATTAGTAGATAGTTCTTCTTATTATGAATATAATGATCAATATCATGTCTATAAAGATAAAACAGAAGATACCGATTATATGAAAAAAATCATTAGTGAAGGTGAAGATATTAAAATTGTCGGTATCGTTCAACCTAACTCTGATTCATCTGTTGCAATGCTTAAAACAGGCATTGCTTATCCTGCTAGTTTAACTGAACATGTTATTAAAAAAGCACAAGAAAGCAATATTGTAAAAGAACAAATTGCACATCCTGAAATTGATGTTTTCTCTAATAAAAAATTTACAGATCAACAATCATCTGATTTTGATATGAATTCTCTATTTAGTATTGATGAACAAAAGATGCAAAATGCTTTCCAATTTGATACAAGTAAAATTCAAATCGATCCTACGGGTTTTGATTTTAGTTCTCTTGACTTTAATACTTTACCCGCTTTTGACTTTGATCAAATCCTTTCTTCATTAAAAATCGATATAAAAAAAGAAGATCTCCAACCTATTATCACAACCATTAATGATGATTTTCAAAACTATTTAAAAGAACATCCTACAGATGATCCTACTCAAATACCAGAACTCTTAAAAACATATATCAACTTAGACCAAACAAAAAATTTAATTCAAAATCAAATGATGGATTTATTTAATCAAACCGGTTTAACAACCCAATTACAATCTTTGATGCAAGATCAAATGCAAACTTATATTGAATCCATCTCTTCTTCTTTACAACAACAAATTTCCTCACAAATGGCAAATCAAATGAATCTTCTTGCAAATCAATTACAAAATGCAATTTCTTTTGATGCTAATGCTTTTGCTAGTGCTATTACTATGAATATGGATGAAAGTGAATTATCCTCTTTAATGATGTCCCTAATAACATCAAAATCATCTTCTTATGATAATAACCTTAAAACTTTAGGTTATAGTGATTTTGATGAACCAAGTGGGATCAATATTTATCCTAAAGATTTTGATTGTAAACAAAATGTCATCAATGCTTTAGATAAATATAATGAGGATATGAAAAAAATAGATGAAAACAAAGTCATTTCTTATACAGATTATGTAGGTACTTTAATGTCATCTGTCACAGATATCGTTAATGTGATCAGTTATGTCCTTATTGCTTTTGTCGCTATATCATTAATTGTTTCATCTATCATGATTGGAGTCATTACTTACATTAGTGTACTAGAACGTAAAAAAGAAATTGGTATTCTACGCGCTATTGGTGCTTCTAAGAAAAACATTTCTCAAGTCTTCAATGCTGAAACATTTATCATTGGTTTACTTGCAGGATTAATTGGTATTGGTATTACTTTACTTCTTCTTATTCCTGGTAATAGGATTATTCATCATGTTGCTGGAAATAACCAAGTCAATGCCATCTTACCTATTGGTGGAGCTATTATCCTTATTCTTATTAGTGTTATTCTTACCCTTCTTGGTGGTCTTATTCCTTCTAGAAAGGCTGCCAAAGAAGATCCTGTTACTGCTTTAAGAACAGACTAAAAAAGTTGCGAAATTTTCGCAACTTTTTATTTTAATTTTTTTACCTTCTTAGAATGATTTACCAGCGACACCATCTACTTTTAAAATGACATAATTAAATATGTAAAATTTATTTTGTATAACATCCTTCTAAACAACAACCATGTAGTAATACTTTGTCGTGTTCAATATACATATAACCATCATTTTTAATAAAGATAATACGATTATTCACATACTTATCTAATATTTTTGTATACATAACGTTATCTATCTCTTCATAATGAGGATAAACTACAAAATCTAATATTGAAAGACCTTTATAAGAAATATCCATTTCTACAAATTGATCAAATTGACTTGGTAAGAAAATATTGGTAGTCAAATTAATTGCACCAGCACTCATTCCAATGATGTTTTTTTTACTAATAATTGAAGAATCAATTTGATATTGTTTAATAAAATCAAATTGTTGCTTAGTATTGCCACCTGCTAGAAATAGAATATCCGATTCATCAATAACGTTAATCATTTGGTTTGAAGCCAATCTTGAATCGATAATTGTTAAATCTATTTGATTATGAACCATTTCTTCTAAAATATTTTTTATTTTATTTGAATACTTTTTATTTCTTTCATAATCATCAAAATTGGATGCAATATATACCATCTTACTTATATTGTTAAGATTATTTTCTAAGAAACTTCTTAATTTTAGATTGTCGAATGCTAAAAAATCACTTATTAATAGATACATAATTATCTCTCCTTTTGCTCATTATCACACTAATAGAAACCTAATAGTTAAAATTAGAATACACCCTATTTTACATTTAATCAAATCTATATTCACTATTCGTATATAAATATTAAAATAAATTAATTATTAACATTTTACTATAGTTCACATGTTAAAAATGGTTTTCCAATTGGGAAAACCATCCAATTAAAATACTATTATAAAATAGGATATATACTAAAGAATACCATCAAATCGGTAAACAATACTCTGTTTCTTTAAAAAATAATTAGTAGTTAACTGTTCTAATTTTACCAAACTCGATTTAAGCCATGAAGCGGTAGCAGGATTAGACATATGCATATAATAAGCATTAATATACGATAAAATAACTAATCCACTTAACAAATATTCTAAATCTTTAATTTCAGGAAATACATTACGATAACCATTAATAAACTCTTTTCTTCCTTCTAAAGAAGATGTAGCTATAAAGTCCACTAAATCATAGATTAGATATCCATAACAATAAGAGCTTAAATCAATAAAATAAAACTTTTTATCTACCCCATAAATAATATTACTTGTTTGAAAATCACCATGTAAAATTCCTTTTTTTAAAAAAGGAATATCTTCCATGAGTTTATTACAAATATTTAAAGTTTTATAAAAAATATCATATTGTTTATCAGTGATGATATGATTTTCCAATAAAGCTTTCAGTGATTTTAAAGCAAATGTATTATCATATTGAGTGATACTATAATTTGAATTTCGAAATTCATTAGAAGCAACAATATGAAAATTAGCCAACTCCAATCCAATATCATAATAATCATCACTTGTAAGCAATTCATAATCATCCAAATTCTGACCCTCAATCCACTCTTGTAATGTTGCTTTTATTTCATCACTGACAATAGTCAAATATTGGTTATGATTATTAAAAACAGGTTTAACAACATTTAATCCTTTATTACTAAGTCTGCTTAATAATTCACCCTCAAAATTTACTCTATTACAAATTAATGAGTCATCATATAAATTTTTAATTTTTGAACTTATTATCTTTAATGCATATTTTTTTTGCGTTACTAAATCTTTTATTTGATAAACTACATACTGATTATGTCTTATAAATTTATATGTATAATTATCTATTCCATATTGTTTTAATATTTGATCAAGCATTTTTCTCTCCTTTTATTAATCTAAAAATTAATAATAATGATATAATCCCTAATAACAACCCAATATACATAGCAACGTCTAATCCACACAAACTTATCAAATGACCCACTAAAAAAGTTGTAAATGATGCTGATATTCCAGCAATACCACTCAAAAGAGAAATACTCGTTGCCAAATTATCATCAATAAGTAAATCCATCATCCAACTATAAAAAACCGGCATAATAATAGAACTACTCAATCCATAAATAAAATTTCCAACTAAAAGCATTATACTATTTGAACTAAGCAAGAAAAGAATAAAACTAAATAAAATTCCTACAAAACAATACAATATAATATTCCACTTGCTTTTTTCTTGATTATATTTTGATAAATAATATCCAGAAATCACACCACCTAAAAGACTTATTGAAGATGCCAATGTATAAAAATGATCACTCACACCTATTAAATCACCCTTTGCCTGAAAATACAACATATAAATTGAAATAAATCCATACGCAATAGATAATACAATTGAAATTTCAATCATTTTTTTACTCTTTAAATAAAATTTAAATGTTTTTTCTTGATAAGACAATATTGTTTCTTGATTACCTTTATTATCCTCAAATAATAACAGATTAAAAAACATCATTCCAACATAAAATAGAGTACAAAAAAGGAATAATTCTTTCAAATTTAAATCAATAAACAAACTTGTAATTAACAATAAACCTATCGATATAATAGATGATAACATCTTACATAAACCAAACAAATGATTATAATTTATTTTTTTATCATCTACTCCTTTTAGCCAAGCTTCTAATGATCCACTTGTAAGAGAACTATAAATTGACTCGAAAAAAGCACCAACAAATAAAAACAATGGTGAATCCGCCAATACATAAAATAAACATTGTAATCCTCTAAAAAACATACCTAATGCATAAACTCGTTTTCTTCCAAAATAATCCGCTATTGCCCCAGATGGATATTCAAATAATGTATTTAAAATGAGTGCAAATGCATATACCGAAGATATAACTGATAAAGAAAATCCCTTTTGCAATAAATAAACTGTACTAATTGCATTACATAATGTACTTAAAAATACGCCAATAACCCTGTTTATCATAAAAAAATTTTGATACTTCATCACCAACACCTCTTTTAACCCTACTTATAAAATAACTATGATTAAAAGATACTATATTTAAAATGTAAATTATACCTAATATATTTCGATACTTTTTAGTAAAAATAGCCACGTAAATACAAAATTAGAAAAAATTACGAAAATATTAAAGTTTTTTTTACCTCTTTATTATGATAGTATTTAACTATAAAAGACAAGGAGTGATGTTATATCATGAACAAAGAATTAAGTGGCATTCTAAAATTAAATCGCTCAATGCAAAATATAACGATCGCATCTATTGCAGATGAATTAAATATAAATTCTAGCCAAATAAGTAAAATAGAACATGGAAGTGAAATGTCTCAAGAAAAAATAATACAAATTATGAATGTTTTAGATATCGATTGCAAAAATGTAACTGAAATATCTAATCAAATCACGACTTTATCTAAATCAATATTCATGGATATTTATTTTTGTGAAAATGAAAAAAAAATTAAATTAAACATAGATAAACTCAACCAATTAATAAATGATAATTTTTACACTTTTGATGCCATTCTAATTAATATTATTTATTCCATTTCTTTTGCACATATTGATGAAAAAATAATTCATTACATATCAACATTAGAAGATTCATTAGAATATTTAACATATAAACAAAAACAATTATATTTTCAGTACACTGCTATTTATCATGTAACATATGGTAATGTAAAACTAGCTAAGTATTTTCTAGAAGAAGCTAAGTCAATCACTTTTGATGATTATAGTAAATCTTTATTACTATACCATAGTGCACTTATCCATATAAAAGCAAAGCAAATCACTAAAAGTACAGAAAATATAATAGAAGCAAAAAATCTTTTTGATAAATTAAATAATAATATAATGAGTAATCGTTGCCTGCTTATAAAAGCAAGAATTGCTATGCAAGATTCATGTTATGATTATAGTAGAGATATTCTCAATAACCTTCTTTCTATTTATAAAAGAACAAATGCATCTGATGCAGCAATCGCAGAAGCACTTAATCAAAAATTAAATATATTCATCCTAGAAAAAAAATATGATGATTTTCTAAATGAAATAAAAAATTTAGATTTAAAATATAAAGAAATTCTTGAACAAGATACTATTTATAATTTTAATTTATCAGTTGCTTATTATTTTGTGAATTTAAAAGAAGATTGCATATATTATTGCAACAAAACAAAATATACCCATCCTAATCCAATCATAGATAATGTTATCAATATTTAAAATGCGTAGTCCAAAAAAGAATCTGAGAAAGTCATTATCATTTTTAAATAAGAGTCTTAAATTATCAGAAAAATATCTTGATTTTTCCTATTACACACTTATCAATGAATTAATCATAGATGAATATTTATTTATAAATAATTATGAACAGGCTTGTAGATATCTACAAAAATTATCTAATAATTCAAATTATAATAAAAAAATGTAGCTTTATATCGAATTTTCAAGATCTATGCTACACTTTTTTATAATACAACTATTCAATTGATTACTCATTATTATTCATCTTCATTGAAACTAAATATAATAATAATGAAGTACAAATATATAAAAATATATTTGTATAAATATTGAAAGAAAAAACATCTAATCCTATCATACTTTTAATATAAGACACAAAGTAAGTAAAAGGGTTCAAATAGCATAGTATTTTAATACCCATTTGAAATTGGTCTATATGATTATAACACCCGCTTAATATTAATAAAATATTACATACTAAACTACTAAATGAAAATCTAGATGTTTTCTTAACAATCATTACCAAAACTGAATTAATACTAACACAATTAAAAATAAAAACTA
>URQL01000057.1 GCA_900550005.1 uncultured Erysipelotrichaceae bacterium | reverse complement strand
GAATTTACGGAAAAAAAATCCAATTCACATAGTGCATGGCTAACCTTTATGTTCCCAAGATTATTTATTGCACGAACTTTATTAAGTGATGATGGAGTAGTTTTTATTTCTATTGATGATAATGAACAGGCTAATCTAAAACTTTTATGTGATGAAGTTTTTGGTGAAGAAAATTTTGAATTAGATGAACAAGGAAATCCTTATTGGGTTGTACCTGTTTTAAAATACAAGGGAATAGAATTATTAGAAGATGTTAAAGGGGCTGTGATTTTAGATCCAATCACAGGTAAATCAACTTATTATTCTGTTGATGAGGTACCGACTTGGGTCGATCATGTTTATCCATCATCTTTATTAATTGAACAAGCGAATGATTGGGGAAAATATCGCAATGGTTTTATTAATTCAATTATTGGTCAAAAAAATGTTGTAGCTACAACAACAGGATATAATTATATTGCTAAAGATGATGATATTTATCTTTATACCGGCATTACTTCAGCTACAGCAGATGAAGCAAATATCGGATTTATTTTATCTAATTTACGAACAAAACAAACAATTTTCTACTCTGTACCTGGTGCGACAGAAACTTCGGCTATGGAAAGTGCAAAAGGACAAGTTCAACAAATGTCTTATAATGCAAGTTTCCCATTGCTCATTAATTTAAACAATAAGCCAACCTATCTTATTTCTTTAAAAGATAATGCTGGTTTAGTTAAAATGTATGCTTTTGTAGATGTAGCTGATTATCAAAAAGTCGTTGTGAGTGATGCAAGTGATGGTATTGAAAAAGCAGCACAAAAATATATTGGAAATGATGATGTTCAAATAGATACAACAAATATGAAAGAAAAAGAAATCACGATTGCGTCCATTACTTCTTCAACAATCGATGGAAATACGTATTATTATATTCAAGATCAAGAAAGTAAGAAGTATCGTGTTAAAATTAGTGTTGATGAAAAGAATATTCCATTTATTAAAACAGGAGATACTTTAAAAATTCAATATTTAGTAGAAGAAGAGGTTACAGAAATTATGCAAATTAAGGATCAATAAGATCCTTTTTTGTTTAAATAAATGATTGAATTCCTACTTTTTTGTAAATAAATAGTGTATGATAAAGGTAAAGAGGGGATTTAGATGAAAGAAAAATTTACTGGATTAACATCATCGGAATTACAGCAAAAAATAAAAGCAGGACAAGTCAATACAACAATAAAAAAAGTTACAAGAAGTTATCAACAGATCTTTTTTTCTAATTTTTTTACCTATTTTAATTTAATCAATTTTATTTTATTTGGATTTATTGTATTTGTTGGTTCTTATAAAAATGGGTTATTCATGTTTGTCATTATAACGAACATGTTCATTGGAATTTTTCAAGAAATTCGTTCTAAACAATTGTTAGAAAAATTAACCATGTTAAGTGTGAGTCATATTGATGTTATTCGTGATCATGAAGTGCAAACGATACCGATTAATGAGTTAGTATTAGAAGATATTGTAAAAATTGAAGCAGGTCTGCAAATTCCTTGTGATATGATTATTTTAGAAGGAGAAGTAGAAGTCAATGAATCGTTACTATCTGGTGAAGCGGATGCAATTTTTAAACGTGTAGGACAACATCTCTACTCTGGAAGTTATATTGATGCAGGGCATGCTACTGGTAAAGTACAACATGTAGGTAAGGATAATTATGTTGAAAAAATTGCTGATGAAGTAAAAGAATTTAAAAAATATACATCCTCTTTACAACGTTATTTAAATCGTATTTTAAAATTGATTGGATTTATGATTATTCCTTTAGGTGTTTTACTTTTTTATAAACAATACATTATTTATCATTTATCCTTTCAAAAATCAATTGTACAAATGGTTGCGGCTATTTTAGGAATGATCCCTGAAGGATTAATGTTACTTACAAGTGTGGCTTTAACTTTAGGAGTTATTCGTTTAGCTAAAAAGAAAGTTTTAGTTCAAGAGGCAAGTTGTATTGAAATGCTGTCAACATGTGACACGCTTTGTTTAGATAAAACAGGAACGATCACTAAAGGTGAAATTCAAGTGGAAGATGTTGAATGGGTTCAAGAAGAAAATAAGGAATTATTGAGTAACATTATTGTAACTATTCACGATCAAAATAATACAGCAAAAGCCTTACAAAACTATTTTAATCATGGAGAGGAAATAAAATATGAGCAAATTATTCCTTTTTCCTCTAAACGTAAATACAGTGCTTTAATTACATCACAAGGAACTTATTATTTAGGTGCAGGAGATCAACTTTTTCAAGATCAAATGTCTATAAAAAGACATTGTGAGTTATTAGCAATTGAGGGGTATCGTGTACTTGTTTTTGCTTTTAAGCCCCCTCATCAACCAATACAAATCAAAGCATACATAAAAATGAGTGACCAAATTCGTGATGAAGCCATCACGACATTAGAACGTTTTAAAAACCAAGGAGTACAAGTTAAAATTATTTCGGGTGATAATCCAAGAACGGTTGTAGCGGTAGCTAAAAAAGTAGGATTGGAACATGGTGAAAGCTATGTGGATCTAAGTCGTTTGACTACATTTGAACAAATTGAAGAAGCAGCAAAAACCTATACTGTTTTTGGCCGAGTAAAACCGAATCAAAAGAAGCAACTCATACAAGCTCTAAAGAAGCAAGGACATGTTGTAGCCATGACAGGAGATGGCGTCAATGATGTGTTAGCTTTTAAAGAAGCGGATGTGAGTATTGCCTTAGCTTCAGGAAGTGATGTTGCAAAAAATGTTGCTAACATTGTTTTACTAAATGATGATTTTAAATTATTAGGTGACATTGTTGATGAAGGAAGAAGAGTCATGAATAATATAACGTATGCTTCAAGTTTATTTTTAGTAAAAACCTTCTTCTCTTTTATGTTAACGATCTGTTCGATTGGTTTTAATTTGGTTTATCCTTTTGAACCGATTCAATTATCGATCATGTCAGCTTGTGCAGTAGGAATTCCAACATTTTTACTTACTCAAGAACCTAATTTTGATAAGAAGGAACAAAATTTTTTTCAACATGTTTTATCTTTTGCTATTCCAACCGCTTTAACGATCGTTAGTGTGATTTTATTTATGGATGCCATTTGTTATGGGTTAAACTATCCACAAACCATGTTGAATAGTTCTTGTGTTATTCTAACGGGTTACATTTATTTAGATGCTCTTGAACGAGCATATCAACCTTTGTCTTTTTATCGTAAATTAGTTATTTACACAATGAAAGTGATTTATTTTATTTGTTTATTATTTGGTCAATCTTTTTTAAGTTTGAGTGAACTAAATTATCCTATGATGATTTTAATATTAGCTATTATCGTTGTATTGCCTTCTTTAAATAAGTTAATGAGTAAGCTTTATGAGGGGATTGCTCATTTATTTAAAAAATGGAATTTAAATCGTTATATTTAAAAACAACCAGCATTAATCGCTGGTTGTGTCTTTTTCTAAAAGCTTTGAAGCTTCATGTTCTTCTAATTTTTCAACATCTTTTAGTTTTCTTTGAATTGCACGTGTTCTTACACCAACAAGTTGATCAAGTTCTTTATTGGCTTGGTCTAATCGTTTTTGTGTATTTTTTAAAGCTAAATCAAATTTTTCAAATTCAGTTTTAACTGCACCTAAAATTTGCCAAACTTCACTACTTCTTTTTTGTAAAGCAATAGCTTTAAATCCCATTTGTAAACTATTTAATAATGCAGCCATGGTACTAGGACCGGCAATATTAACATGATAATCTCTTTGTAAGATTTCAATTAAACCAAGATTAACGACTTGGGCATACAAACCTTCAAATGGTAAAAAAAGAATGGCAAAATCGGTTGTATAAGGGGGTTCAATGTACTTACTACGAATATCTTTGGCAAAGCTTTTTAAACGTTGGATCAGTATTTGATTACATGCTTGAACCTTTTTGTTATCTCCACTTTCATAAGCTTCTTGTAAGTCAATATAGGCATCACTAGGAAATTTTGAATCAATAGGTAAGTAAACCGGTTCTTGATCTCCAGGAAGTTTAATTGCGTATTCTACGACATTTTTACTACCAGGAACAGTAGGATAGTTGGTTACATATTGCTCAGGGGCTAAAATTTCTTCTAAAATTGCTCCAAGTTGGATTTCTCCTAAAATTCCTCTTGTTTTAACGTTGCTTAATACTTTTTTCAAATCACCCACTCCACTAGCTAAACTTTGCATTTCACCTAATCCTTTATAAACACTTTCTAATCTTTCATTTACTAATTTAAAAGATTGCGTTAAATTGTTTTCAAGGGTCGTCTGTAGTTTTTCATCAACGGTTTCTCTGATTTTTTCAAGTTGTTGATTATTGTCATTTTGTAAATAGTTTAAACGCTTTTCAACGGTTGTACGAATGGCATCGAGTTTTTGTTCATTGCTTAATTCAAATGTTTGAAAACGTTGTTCTAAATGTAAAAGAGAATCACTCACATTTTGAGTAAGACCACTTAAGTGATTGTTTTGTACTAGACTAATTTCCTTTTGCATATCATTGGTAATACGATAAAGGTTTTGTAATTCATTGATTTTTTGATTTAAATTTTTTTGTTGTGTAAATGAAGTAATCATTAGTATCACAATTAAAGCTATTAATAGAATTAATAAAATAATGACATAAATATTCATAAATTCCCTCCTTTTTCCTTTTCTTTTTATTTTACACCAATTTTTTTAAACTGTAAGCATTTTAGCTGATGTTTTTTATTTGCTTTTTTATAAAAAAGTAAGTAATATATATAATTATTAGTGGAGGTACATTCATGCACGAAATTATTCATATTTTTGAACATAGCATTCAAGATACATTACTTATTTTGCCAGCTATCTTTTTAATTTATTTACTCTTAGAATATATGGAACATATTGGTGTTCATTTACAAAATTATAAAAAGATTGGCCCCATAGTGGGAAGCTTGATTGGTTTACTTCCTGAATGTGGGACAAGTATTATAGCATCTAAATTTTATTGTCAACGTCTTATTTCTTTAGGAACTTTAATTGCGATTTTTATTTCTTCTTCAGATGAAGCGATTATTTTATTATTAACACAAAGTCATTTTAATTGGAAAATTCTTTTACTTCTCGTTTTAAAGTTTATCTTTGGAGTGATTGTTGGATTATTGATTGATCGTTTTTATACGAAAGAAACCTTAGATTTTACACCTCATCCTGAAGAACATGAAGGTTCAATTTTTAAACATACTTTAGAACATACTTTAACCTTAATCACTTTTGTTTTTGTTTGTCAAATTGTGATCACAGGAATTATTGAGTTTATTGGAGAAGAACAACTAAGTATACTTCTAAATCTCCATCCTTCTTTACAAGTATTTATTGCTTCTTTAGTTGGATTAATTCCTAATTGCGCAGGATCAATCGCTTTAGCAGAAGTTTATTTAAATGGAATGCTAAGTTTTAGAGCTTTATTTGCTGGATTATGCTGTAGCAGTGGAGTGGGTTTATTAACTCTTTATCGTTTCCATACAAGTAAAATACATTGTTTGAAGATTACATTATTTATTTTCGTTATCTCTATTTTAGCGGGTATGCTTTTATAAAATAAATGGAAATGTAGGATATAAATGAATTAATTTTTCATAGATTTGTCGTAATTTATAATCACTTATAAAAAAAGGAACATGAATTCTATTAAAGACATAATCTCTTTTTTCATAGTATTGGTAGCGACTAAATTCATTATTAGCAAGGATGATGTAATGGATCATTTCTTTTTCTAGATTTCGATAATACTTTTCTCTTATATAGAGATAAAAAAAGAATAAATTAAGCAATAGGGTTATATAGATCATCTTGATCCCTCCAGTTTAATTTATTCTTTTTATTATATTTGGTGATAAAAAAAACCAAGTTAAAATTTTTAGCTTGGTTTATGACTAGAATGGTGCCGATGACAGGATTTGAACCTGCAACCATTGGTTTACGATACCACTGCTCTACCGTTGGAGCTACACCGGCGTATGTATTTATTATACTCTTATTTTTTAATTTCTACAATAAAAAATAGACCATATTGGTCTATTTCGAGTTGTGTACGTGTTTTGTTCTTTTAGAACATACTTATTATGCCATGAATGGGTAAAAAAAGCAATAATTAATCCATGAATTGTAATTGTGATTCTTGAGAATTGGCTTCTACGATTTTATAGAAATATTCTTTTTGATTCATTCCATCAGCAGCTAATTCGACTTCAATTTCTCCATCTTTAATACGTAACATTTTTGTAGAGTAACTAGCGATCGTAGCATCATGCGTTACCATTAGGATCGTAACACCTTGTTCTTTGTTTAAGCGTCTAAAAATTGATAAAAGTTCGTGTGAGTTTTGGCTATCTAAGTTCCCTGTTGGTTCATCAGCAACGATGAGTTTTGGATTTGTAACTAAGGCTCTGGCGATAGCTACTCTTTGTCTTTGACCACCTGAACATTCTCTTGGTTTTTTTTGAAGTGTCATTTCGATATTTAATTGTTTTGCCATGGCTTCAACTCTTTCTTTGATTTCGGCTTTGTTTACATTTGCTAAAGAAAGAGGAATAGCAATGTTTTCAAAAATGGTTAAGCTATCGATTAAATGGAATTCTTGGAAAATGAATCCTAAGTTTTTATATCTAAATTGTCCAAGTTCGTATTCAGTCATTCCATTAACATTGGTTCCATTGATATGAACAAAACCTTTTGTTGGAAGATCAATGGTTGACATGACATTAAGTAGAGTAGATTTACCACTACCAGAAGGCCCCATAATACAAACGAATTCTCCTTCTACCATATCAAGATTAATTCCTTTTAAAGCTTCTACTTTTTGTTCATCATATAAACCATAAATCTTTTTTACGTTTTCTGCATTTAAGACGGATTTTTTATCCATTTTCTTCTCCTCCTTCTAAATATTCAAAGATTGTTTTTTTGTATTGATTATAAGTAAAGAAACCGATTAAAACAAATGGGATAATATAGACTAAAATTAAAATAATTGATGTCGTTAGTGGGATAATTTTATGAGCAACAAATATTCCTAAAATCACACTATTGTAGAGTGTTGGGATAAATAAGACGATACCATAAATACCTATTGTTTCAAATTTCATGATTGAAAGTAAATCTTTCTTTATAAAACCTAATTTATAAAGAGATAGGTAAAGCGGACCATTTGATGCATTTTCTACCATGATACGGTATAAAATACAAATACACATTAAAAAGATGATGATTCCATAAGAAAAGAAGATCAGTGCTCTTGTTTTAGGATCATTATAGTAACTAATACATAAACAAATCATAGTGATTAAAGCAACGATAATGATTTTAATCAAAGAAGCTGTACGAGAAATGGCATAGCTTAAATTTCCCATACCAATTAAATTGATTTTTTTAGTTAGATTGAATTTCTTTTGTATTTTTTCAAAGAGTTTAGGAAAACCGCGCTTAAATAATCCTGAAACACCATACAAACCAACACAACTAGCAACTAAAAAAGGCATTGTGTCATTTTGGTAGACATTGATTTGGAAAAAGACGATTAAAGGTAAAAATGCAGTTATCCAATAAACAAAAATAGGCATACGAATCGAAGAAGCAGGTGGTTCTGCTTGCATTGTACGATTAGCATTAAGTAGTTGTAAGATATCATGACGATAAGCATATCCTGCATTAACGACAGTTAATGCAGCTGTTTGTGTGATCAAAGAAATAATGGACATCACAAAAGCTTCATTTGACCAAATGTATAAAGGAGCTTGAATATGCATCGATTGATAAAGAATCCAATTAAGTAGGGGAGTTAAAAGACTTCCTAAGATAAAGCCAAGAGGAAGCGTAAATAAAATGATGACAAAATTTTGTACGATCAAATAAATACTGACTCCACCAATACCGGCTCCTGACATGGTATAAATAGCGATTTCTCCATTTTTCTTTGATAAGAAAAATCCATTAGCAAAACAGGCTGTTGCACAGGAAATCAACATTAATCCTAATGCTAAAATATTGCTGAATTGTTTTCCTCCGTTAATTGAATTTCCTAAATAAGGATTATCCATATAGTTGAAAAATAAGAAGATAACAGCAGAAGAACAAATTAAGGCTAGTCCATAAAAGAATGTTTTTTTATATTCTAATTTAAGCATTTTTAATGCAAATTTAGCGTTACCCATTAATCAAATAACTCCTGAGATTCTTTTGAATTTGCATTAACAATATCGTAGTAATATTCTTTTTGTGTTCTTTCTCCTTTTTCAATGGTTGTTTCAAGAATTCCATCTTTGATGAAAAGTAATTTTTTTGAGTAACTTGCGATCATTGAATCATGGGTTACCATTAAAATGGTAACTTGATCTTCTTGGTTAAGTTTTTTAAATAATCTTAAAATTTCATGAGAGTTTTCACTATCTAGGTTTCCTGTAGGTTCATCAGCAACGATGAGTTTTGGATGATTGACTAAGGCACGTGCAATAGCAGCTCTTTGTCTTTGTCCACCTGAACATTCATCTGGATATTTATCAAGTAGATGATCGATTTCTAGTTTAACGGCAATTTCTTTGATTTCTTTGATAATTGTTTCTTTTGTATGATGAGATAAAGATAAAGGAACTGCAATATTTTCTAGGATCGTTAAACTTCCGATTAAGTTAAAATCTTGAAAGATAAAACCTAAGTTTTCATATTTGAATTTACCGATTTCTTCTTCACTCATTTTTGTTGTATCTTGTCCATTGATCACGACTGTTCCAGCTGTTGGTGTATCAATGGTTGAAATGTTATTGATAAATGTAGATTTACCACTACCAGAAGGTCCCATGATACAAATAAAGTCCCCTTCATTTATTGTTAGGTCAATCCCTTTTAAAGCTTTAAAAGCCTGTTTAGTATTTATACCATAGGTTTTTTCAACGCCTGTTGCTTTTAAAATTTCTTTCATATAAACCTCCTATAATTCTTCAATAATTGTTTTTTTGTAAACAAAATAAGCAATAATAGCTGTAATGCAAATTGGAATCACATAAGCTAATACAAGTTCTAAAGCAAACATAAAAGGAATACTTGAACTTATAACAAAGCGTGCTAACATAACAACGATGTAACTTGTTGGAAAGAAAAGAATAACACTATAAAGTAAGATGATTTCTTGTTTCATAATAGCGCAAAGTTGTTTTTTTAGA
>URQL01000056.1 GCA_900550005.1 uncultured Erysipelotrichaceae bacterium | reverse complement strand
ACATGATTGAATAGTAACTCCCTGTCAAAATAGCATAGCCTAAATATTCTTCATCTTTTAATTCATTATTAATTAAAGTAAAAGTCATTAGTCCCATACAACTAATAAACATGAACGAACTCTTCATATAGTCAAAAGAGATAAAATAAGTAAGCACACTATCCAACATGAAGGCTATCCAGAGTAAGAAAATACGAGGAAAAGCTTTATTCACTTACATCACTCCTTTGCAAGATCGTTACATAATTCAAATCATCGAAGTGACTTGCCGGTTCAACGCTTAACTGTGGTAAAACTTGATCTTCTAAAGTCGTTGAATTTTGTACATAACCAACGATAATTCCTCTTGGGCTATTTCCACCTAAACCGGATGTTAAAATGGATTCACCTATTTCAATTTCGCAACTTTCTAACATATCAACCACAAAACATTTAGATTCGACATCATAAGAACGTAACATTCCATAGGCATAATCATTATCTGTTCCTTTTTTCTTAACCATGATTGGTACTTGAGTAGATGTATTTTCACTTGTAAGTAAAGTAACTGTTGAAGTCAAAACACTAACGGAAGTCACTTTTCCAACCATTCCATTATTTCCTAAAGCTACCATTCCTTCGGTAATTCCACTTTGACTTCCCATATTGATCGCTAACTTATTATTCCAGCTTTCTACATCACGAGAAATAACTGTTGCGACCTTTTCTTTATAATCCGTTGGAATTGATTGAAGTCCAGTAGCTTCTTTTAAATCATTGTTTTCCTTTTTTAAAGCTTCATTTTGACTAGATACAATTGCATAGTCATCTAAAGCACTTCTTAATTTTTTATTTTCTTCATAAACCTGATGCATTTGCACACATTCTTCTCTTAAATCATTCACAAATTGAATTGGACGTTTAATACAATAATATTCAATTGACTGAAAAGTTTCTTTAATAACTTGTTCAAAAGGGGTATTTTTTCGACCAAAAACTAACCCAAAAAAAGAAAAAACAACAATAAATACGACAATTGCTCCAATAATTCTTTTTCTTAATATTTCATTTTTCCTTTTCATAGACGTCCTCCATTCCTACACCATTTTATTACAATTGTATATTATACCATACCGTTTTTAAAAAGAAATAGATTTTATAAACAAAAAATAGGGATTGCCCCCTACTTTTATATAAGATGATGTGCCTTAAAACTAAAATAAGCATTTTTTGTCAAGATCAAATGATCCAATAAAGGAATTCCCATCATCATTCCTACTTCACGTAAATTGTTCGTTGTTTCAATATCAGCACTCGATGGTTCACAATAACCACTAGGGTGATTATGCAGACAGATAATCGCTGCTGCTGAACAACTTATAGCTTCTTTATAGATTTCTCGTGGATGAACTAAACTACTATCTAATGTTCCAATGAAAATCACTTTTTCATGAATAATTTGATGTTGTGTGTCTAAATAAATAACGACAAATTTTTCTTGTTTATCAAAAGCCAATTTCATTCGCATATAGTCATAAGCATCTTTTGCACTACGCAAAATGGTACGAATGGGATCATTGGTTTCTTGCATTCTTTTTGCAAGTTCTATACATCCAAGTAATTCAAGTGCTTTAGCATTTTTAATTCCTTTAATTTCTTTTAACTGATTTAAAGAAAGTTGGGGTAACTTATGAATTCCACCCACTTGACTTAAAATCACCTGAGAAAGTTCAAGTGCAGATTGACTTTTGGTTCCACATCTTAAAAGTAAAGCTAAAAGTTCTGCATTTGACAAAGAATCAATACCATAATGTAATGCTTTTTCACGTGGCTTTTCACTTTCGGCCATTTCTCTAATTATCATTTTTCATCTGGTAAAAAAGAAAGTAAAGTTTCTATCGTTGGATCTTTACGATCTAATTTGTACTCCCTTTTAACATGATCGATTTGTTGTAATTGTAAATAGTTCATTTCTTGATCTACCTCCTGTTCATTTTGACTAACTAAAGTTAAAACATATTCTAATCCATCTTGATTGTAAGTAAAAATAGGATGATCTAATGCTTGTATTTTTTCAATCAGTTGACTTGCATTTTCACTTGAACTAAACGCCCCTACTTGTACCACATAGAGTTTTTCTACTTGATGATTTCCAAAACTTGAAATACAAATGTAAGAAAAGCTATAAAGTAGAGATAAACTTACAGCAATTAAGACGACAATTCTTCTTTTTTTCATGGTGTAAATCCCCCTTCTTTATAGCTTATGTAATCCTTAAAACTTTAGACTAGATTATCTCCATTCAATTGAAATAATATTAGGAATAGATAAACGTCCAGCACTTGAAGTAATAATTTTATAAATTGCTCCTCCAATAGCAACATAAAGAATCACGGTTAAAAAACTTCCTCCATCAACTTCTTGTAACTCAGCTCTTGATAATGGTTGCATAACTTTTTTCTCCTTTCATTTAAATTGAATGTAACGCATTAATACAAATCTTAAAGAACGAAGCCAGACATTCATTTGTCCACCATGCACTTCTTTTAAATTTTCTTCACTTAATTGTTTCATTTACTTAACCTCATTTCAATCACCCTTCAAGCTGCCCCTATATATACTATACTGAATTTTTTTTAGTTTAACTTAAAAAAAGTAGAAATTTTTTCAAATTTCTACTTTAATCTTTTTTAGCCTTGAATCATTTGTTGTAATTGTTCATTAACTGCTTCGTATTTTTTACGGTATTCTTCTAATTTTGCTTTTTCTTGATTAATTTTAGCTTCTGGTGCTTTCGCTACGAAGTTAGGATTTGATAACATTCCTTCACAACGTTTAATTTCACCTGTTAATTTTTGTAATTCTTTTTCTAATTTTTGTTTTTCTGCTTCTAAATCAATTAAACCAACTAGCGATACTTGGATTTGATTTCCACCTTTGATTAAAGCTGTAGCAACATCTTTTGTAAGCAATGTTGATGTAATTTCATCTAATGAAGCATTACATAATTTTTTAACGTATGGTGAGTAAGCTTGAAGTAATTTAGCTAAAGATGCATCATTAGAGAAGATCGTGTAATGAATTTCATTTGCATTTTTAATTGTGTATTGAGCACGAATTTCACGAATCCCTTTAACAATGTCAATTAAATAAGCTACCCCTTCTTCACATGTATCATCATTGAATGCTGGATTTACTACTGGCCAGTCTTCAATACAGATAGATGATTTTGCATGTGGAATCGATTGGTAAATTTCTTCTGTAACAAATGGCATAAATGGATGTAATAATTTTACGATTGCATTTAATACATAAACTAAAGTATGAACAGTTGCATTTTTAGCTACTACATCATCAGAATTTAAATTTACTTTAGCAAGTTCAATATACCATGAACAGAAATCATCCCAAATAAAGCTATATAATTCTGTTCCTACATTAACAAATTCGTATTTGTCCATTTGATCGTTAACCATTTCAATAACATGATTTAAACGTGTTAAGATCCAACGATCAACAATGTTTAAATGATCAAAACATAAATCTTTGTATTCTAAATCTTCTGGTGTATTCATTAAAACAAAACGTGCTGCATTCCAAATTTTATTAATGAAATTCCATGAAGATTCTACTTTTTCTGGTTCATAACGTAAATCCATACCTGGAGCTGAGTTTGTCGTTAAGAAGAAACGTAATGCATCTGCACCATATTTATCAATAACATCCATTGGGTCAACCCCATTTCCAAGTGATTTGGACATTTTTCTACCTTGAGCATCACGAATCAAACCATGAATCAAAACATCTTTAAATGGTCTTTGTTTTGTAAATTCTAAAGATTGGAACATCATACGACTTACCCAGAAGAAAATGATATCATAAGCTGTAACTAAAACATCTGTTGGAAAATAGCGTTTAAATAAATCTGCATTTTCATCAGGCCAGTTTAATGTACTAAATGGCCATAAAGCACTTGAAAACCAAGTATCTAATACGTCTTCATCTCGTACGTAATTTTCAATATCTGCAGGTGCTTCTTCTCCTACGTAAACTTCTCCTGTTTCTTTATGATACCAAGCAGGTACTTGATGTCCCCACCATAATTGTCTAGAAATACACCAATCTTCAATATTTTCCATCCATTGGTTAATGACTTTTTCAAAACGTTCTGGTACAAAATTTACTTTTCCATCTGTTTCTTGATTATCTAATAATTGTTGAGCTAAAGGTTTCATTTTAACGAACCATTGTTTAGATAGATAAGGTTCAACGATGGCATTACTACGTTCAGAGTGCCCTACTTGGTGCATATGTTTTTCAATTTTTTCTACTACACCAGCAGCTTTAAAATCTTCAACTAAAGCTTTACGACATTCAAAACGATCCATTCCTTGATATTTATGTGCTAATTCATTCATTGTTCCATCAGGATTCATACAAATTGGCATTTTCATACCATATTTTTTCCCTAATTGGAAGTCATTTGGATCATGAGCAGGAGTACATTTCATAACAGCTGTACCAAAAGACATATCAATATAGTCATCAGCCATAATTGGTAATTCTTCTCCATTAGCGGGGTTGATTACTTTTTTACCTACTAAGTGTTGATAACGTTCATCATCTGGGTGAACAAATACCGCAGTATCTCCAAACATTGTTTCCGGACGTGTCGTCGCAATAACTAAAGTTTCATCGCTATCTACAATTTTATATCTGAAATAATACATTGCCCCTTCAATTTCTTTATGAATAACTTCAATATTTGATAAGGCTGTTCTTTGTGCAGGGTCCCAGTTAATAATACGTTCACCTTGGTAAATAAGTCCTTTATTGTATAAAGTAACAAATACTTTTCTAACAGCTTTATTTAATCCTTCATCTAATGTAAAACGTTCTTTACTGTAATCTAATGATAACCCAAGTTTTGCCCATTGTGCACGGATAATAGAAGCGTATTCTTCTTTCCATCCCCATGCTTGTTCCAAAAACTTTTCACGTCCAATATCATAACGAGAAATTCCTTGTTCTCTTAATCTTTGGTCTACTTTTGCTTGAGTTGCAATTCCAGCATGGTCCATCCCTGGTAACCATAAAGCATCGTATCCTTGCATACGTTTATAACGAATGATCATATCTTGTAAAGTCGTATCCCAAGCATGTCCTAAGTGAAGTTTTCCTGTTACGTTAGGTGGTGGAATAACGATAGCATAAGGCTTTTTAGAAGTATCTCCTGCTTCAAAATATTTTTTGTCTAACCATTCTTGATATTTTCCTTCTTCTACTTTTAAATGATCATATTTAGGTGCTAATTCTTTTTTCATTCTAATTCTCCTCCTTTACTAAATCATCAAAATGTTCACGAATATAAGAAGCTAAAGCTTGTTCATATTCTTCGCTTTTAAAAATTTCTTTTAATTCATTCGAATAATCTACAAAGCTTTTTTCTTCTTGATCATTTCCTAATTCATCCACAACTTCATCAATATCTTTTTTGTACTCTTCTTCATATTTAAGATAAAGTGCACGTGCATCGTTAAAAATCTGTGTTGCTTGATCTAAATGTAAATTATCAAATAAAATAGGTGCGTATTTGACCAATTCTTTTGCATTTACAAAAAAATCATTGATTGAATTACGATTTAATGAACAAGATAAATTTAATTGATAAGCACAATAGACTAATTTTTGTTGTTCATTAAAGGTTTTAATAGCATCATTATAATCACCATCCACTTGATCAATTAAGTGATAAACCATGGCTTCAATAGCTTCTTGATTACTCGCTTGATCAAGTTGTTCCTTACTTACGGTTTCATACTTAGCTAACTTATCTTGATAAGCATCAAATTGGTTCGTATTTTTCTTTTTTTGATTCATAAATGAAACAACGATTGAAGCAATTAAAAATCCTAAAAAGATTTGTAGTAAAAATTGTAACATAGCATCCTCCTTTAAAATAAAAAAACGTCCTTAATAAGGACGAAATAAACGTGGTACCACCTTAATTCATATAGCCTTGCTATACCTCTATACTTTAACGCAGTAAACGGATTTAACTACTTGATTTCACTAAATCAGCTCACAGACTACCTTCTTTTATACTTACTGTTCCTTCACACCCAACAGAAACTCTCTTTAAGCAGTTATAAAATACTCCTTCTGGTCCTCGCTTGTATGGTTGTATCCTATCATAATCTTTTTTTAAAGTCAATATCTTTGTTTTAGTGGCAATCAATTTGTTGAATCAAATGTTTTATTGAATCTAAATAATAGAGTAAACGTGAAATTTGAATAATTACATCAATGTTTTTCCCTTTAAAAGAGATCACGGGTACAATACTAAGTAAAGTCATTAATAAAACTTTTTCTTGTTCTTGTAAAATGATTTTTTGTAAATAAAATTGAAATAAACTATCCAAATCAAATAAACTATCTGTTGAATTTTGATACATCGTAAAAATATCATAAATAGGACTATCGATTTTCATCCGACCAATGGAAATGATCTTCTTTTGATTTAAAAAGATATGTTGATAATTAAAATTCATGTAGACTAAAGCAACACGCAAATAATGTTTATCTTGGCATACTTCTTGATAATGATTTAAATGTTCTAAAGCAAGGTTAAAACTTTGATCGATACGATAATAATTCATAAGCCACATCCATTGCCAAGGTGAACGATCAAATGCTTTTTCACAAAGTTGTAGATGTTCTAAATAATAATCTTTTCTTTCTTGAATGATTTGTTTGATTTCTTGTATTTGTTTTTCATAGTAATCTTTAGATACTTTAACATTATAAAAGGTATGATTATGCATCCAGGATAAACATTCAAAATAAAATTTTAATTTTAATTCACGCATCGGAACCTGATCTTTTTCATACCACGGCATTAAGTAAAAATAGCCATTTTGATAGGCCGTTAAAGGTAATTGATGTGTGTTTAATAAAATCGTCACAAAACAATTAAGTTTTAAGGTTTGAATGTAATAATAGTTGTTGTAAAAAAGATAAGATGAACAAAATTTTAATGCATAAAAACCTTCTTGTGCTTTGATTTTATAAACTTTCTCATTTACTTTAATTAAACCTAAAACATGTAGGCCATATTCTTGTTCAATTAAGGATTTCATGGTAAATAATACGGAATAATAACTAAAGCCCCAGCTTGTAAAACAAGGTCATGATTGTAATTTTTAATCACACTAGCAGGAACATGATACATGTTTTCTAAAGCCGTATAATCCTGATTTGCTTCTACAACGTGGACATAGTAAGGAACTAAATCTTCTTGATCACTCACTTCAATTAAATCATCGATTTGATCACTTACTTTTTCTTCTTTTATTTTTTTCTCTTCCTTTACTTCTTTTTGAACAGACGGTGTTGCTGGTTTTTCAAGTACTTCTTTTATTTCTTCAACTAGATCTTGATCAAGGACCTCTTCGCGTAAATAACGATCATTATAATGTTTATCTTCTCCATTTTCAACACCATAAACAACGGCTTCAATCGTTACTAATAAATTTCCATTTATCAGTTTATAATCGAAATCTTCAATTTTAATACTGAATTCATGTTGATCGATTATTTTTTCAAACGGTGCTAAAATATCCACTTCTAAAGTTTCATTAAAACGTTCTTTACTGGCTGTCTTTAAATAATCACCAGTAATGATGATTTGTCCTTTGGCACGCATTCCTGCTTCTTCTAATTTGTAATCGATGGCTTCATCACAATGGATACTGACAAGTTCACTCATTTGATGATTACGATCAATAAATTTTTCTAAATATATTTTTTGCATTTCTATTCCTCCCTATCCTAGGATATGAAAAAGGAATAAAAAAAAGAACTAGACTAATCTAGTTCACATAAAGTTTCGATGCAGTTCCAAGCTTCATCGATTCCTTTTTTATTTAAGCTTGAAAAGCGAACAAAATAATCCCCTTCATGAAAATGAAGTGTATCTTTAATTAATTTTTCATTTTTCTTTAGGTCATTACGTTTTAATTTATCTTCTTTAGTTGCAACAACAATAACCGGGATATCATAATATTTGACATATTCATACATTAGGATATCATCTTGCGTTGGTTTATGACGATAATCTACGATTAAAATCATACATTTTAATGTATTTCTTTTTTCCAAATAAGTTTCAATCATAGCTCCAAATTGTTTCTTAATATTATCATTTACTTTTGCATAACCATAACCAGGAACATCAACAAAACGTAAAATATCATTTACATTATAAAAGTTAAGGGTTCTTGTTTTCCCTGGTGTACTGGATACTTTTGCAAGTCCATTACGTGCTAAGACCGTATTGATGAAACTTGATTTACCTACATTACTTCTTCCTGCTAAGCAAACTTCAGGAACTGATTCCTCAGGCCATTGAGACTGCCAAGCTGCACTTAGCATATATTCAGCTTTGTTTACTTTCATATTTTTTCCTCCTAAAAAAGTAAGGTAGTTTTCACTACCTTACTTAGCCATTGCTTGTTGTAAAACGGTATCGATATGATCCGCTAAAACAATTTCAAGTTCATTTCTTACTACTTCTGGGATATCTTCGATATCTTTTTCATTTTCCTTTGGAATAATGATTTTCTTAATACCAGAACGATGAGCAGAAATTGATTTTTCTTTTAATCCACCAATTGGAAGAACATTACCACGTAATGTAATTTCTCCAGTCATCGCAATGTCATTACGAACAGGTTTATTTGTAAAAGCAGAGTAAAGTGCTGTTGTTAAAGTGACACCGGCACTTGGTCCATCTTTTTTGATTGCCCCTTCAGGAACATGGATATGGATATCTTGTTTATCAAAATCTTCTTCATTAATCCCATATTTTTTTGCATTTGCTTTAATAAAGTCTAAAGCAATAGAAGCCGATTCTTTCATAACATCACCAAGTTGTCCAGTAATGATAAGTTTACCTGATCCTTAAAAATGATTAACTTCGATTGGTAAAATGTCTCCACCAAATTGTGTATAAGCTAATCCAGTTACCACTCCAATTTGGTCTTCTTGTTCCACTAATCCATGAGTAAACTTATGTTTACCAAGTAATGAAACAAGCACTTCTGAGTTGACATGAACAGTTTCTAACTTTTCAGTCAATAATTTTCTAGCTACTTTACGACAAATTGATCCAACTAATCGTTCAAGCTGTCGAACTCCCGCTTCACGTGTGTAATATTGAATCATTTCCATAACAACACCATCAGCTACTGTTAATTGCTCAGTTGTTAATCCATGTGCCTCTAATTGACGTGGAATTAAATAACGCGTTGCAATTTCAGCTTTCTCTTGCTCTGTATAACTATCTACATGAATGATATCCATACGATCGCGAAGTGGTGCTGGAATATTTTCTAAATAGTTAGCTGTTGCAACAAATAAAACTTGTGATAAATCATACTCTTCTTCTAAGTAATGATCACTGA
>URQL01000055.1 GCA_900550005.1 uncultured Erysipelotrichaceae bacterium | reverse complement strand
AAGGTGTCATAATCGTTGCTTTTACATAAGGCTCTTCGATATGATGAACACGTTGCGTTTCTGGTAACATAGATGGGTTGTCTACGTTTTCCATTGTTCCATCCGTTAAATAAGCATGGTAAACTACACTAGGAGCTGTAGCAATTAGATCTAAAGAGAACTCTCTTTCTAATCTTTCTTGAATAACATCCATATGAAGTAATCCTAAAAAACCACATCTAAAACCAAAACCTAATGCTTGTGAAGTTTCTGGTTCAAAAGTAAGTGCTGAATCACTTAGTTGCATTTTTTCTAAAGCATCACGCAAATCATTATATTTACTGTTATCAATTGGATAGAGTCCACAATAAACCATTGGATTTAATTTACGATAACCAGGTAATGGCGCATCACATTCGTTTCCCACAACAGTAATTGTATCCCCAACATTAATATCTTGAATTGATTTAATTGATGCCGATAACCAACCTACCTCACCTGTCACTAATTCTTCTTTTTTTACTTCCGCTGGCGTATGAACCCCAACTTCTAAAACTTCATATTCTGCTTGACTTGCCATAAAACGAATACGATCTCCTACTTTAATCGTACCTTCAACAATTCGAACTAAAACAATAACTCCACGATAAGCATCATAATAAGAATCAAAAATCAATGCTTGAGTTGGATGATCACTACTTCCTTTTGGTGGAGGCACAAGTTCAACAATGGCTTCTAGCACAGATTCTACATTTAAATTATTTTTTGCAGATATAAGCGGTGCATGATCAGCCGGTAATCCCACAACATCTTCAATTTCTTTAATCACTCTTTGTGGATCCGCACTTGGCAAATCAATTTTATTAATTACAGGGATAATTTCTAAATCATTATCAATAGCTAAATAAACATTAGCCAAAGTTTGCGCTTCTACCCCTTGAGCAGCATCAACAACTAAAACTGCTCCTTCACATGCAGCAAGTGAACGGGATACTTCATAAGTAAAATCGACATGGCCAGGAGTGTCAATTAGATGAAGAAGATAAGTTTCTCCATCCTTAGCTGTATAATGCAATTGAACTGCGTTTAATTTTATAGTAATTCCACGTTCTCTTTCTAGATCCATATTATCTAACAATTGGGCTTTCATATCTCTTGAAGCAACCGCACCTGTAAGTTGTAATATACAATCAGCTAAAGTAGATTTACCGTGGTCAATATGGGCAATAATTGAAAAATTACGAATTTTTGATTGATCAATCATTATCTTAACACCTACTTTCTTCAATTGTTAATTATAACAAATTTCATCATCAAAAACAACATCGTATCGACTTTCCTAAAAAAGTGTCTATTCTAAATTAATCAAATTGATTAATATATTTGACCTTTTCAGCAATCACGTACATTTGATCATTATATATAGCTAATCTTCCTTTAACACTGATCCATAAATTATGGCTTTTTAAATCAAATACTTTAACAGCTTCTCCTTTCCAAAATAGACAGACAATTTCATCATAAATAAATATATTGTTTTTTTCTTTAAATCCTTTTTCAACTTCAATAAATACTTTATAAAAATTTCGATGATTTATTTCTATGCAATCTTTATCAATAAATTTATATTTTCCTAATATAATGACTTCATTTATCAATTTTATCTTTGTTACTTTTCAAAATTATAAAGTAACTTCCTCCTTTTATATTTTATACCCGAATTATAATCTAAGTGCTTTCATTAAGCAAATTTGAAATTGTGATTCCTATAAAATCGTATTATTAAAATACTCTTATTTATTCATTCGATTTTAAAAATTGGTGAATAAATATGCTGTTTTTGTTCAAAATATGAAAAGGTGATAAATTATGAAATCTTCATCGTTGCAAAACAAATATTATTTTTTAATGGTTTTCGTTTGTAATCATTTTTTTATTACAAAATATTTACTTTATTATCTTTATCAAATCGCTAGTGATCAAGCCATCTATTATCTCCTTTTTAGTATTTTTCTTATCCTGATATCGACCTATTACCTAATAAAAAAGGATATTTTTCCATTATTCTTTGAACTTAAAAAAACTCAGAAAAAATGTTTATCTCTCTATCTATTTTTTCTTCAACTTTTTTCAATCATCACCCTTACTCATTTTATAAAAATTCATTGGCTTATTAATACCCCTTTATTATTTATTCTTGTCCCTTTTTATTCACTCATCTATTATGGTTTAAAACAACCGTTAAATGTACTTTACAAGACCCTGGGCTATCTCTTTCCTATTCTATTAATCACTTTATCCCTCTTTTATTTTAAAAAATTAGCTTATTTATCTTTAATGAATATCAATTTCACTTTTACAAATCATTCTTTTATACAAGCTTTTTTTCTTTCCTTATTTATTTTTTTACAAGCCCATTTTGCATTATTTATCCCTATACCTGCATCTTTTCAAGTTTCTAAAAAAAGTTATCTTTATTCCATTATTTTTCTTATATTACTTGAAACATGGATTGAAACTAATGAATTTTCTACACTTTTAGAAATCATCCGTTTCCCTTTTTTTGAAAGTTTTAATACGATCTATTTTGGACAATATATAGGTTATCAACATATTCCTGTTCTTTTTATCTATCTTATTGGTGCTTTTTTTCTAAATACAACTTCGATCCATTTGTTTGATCAAATAAATACACCATCTAGAACTTTTGTTTTTTTTATCTTAAATTTAATTCTTTGTTTTTTATTTTTACAATACGAAACGACATTTCAAGCTTTGCTCTATCCTTTATTAGGATTAACCTATTTCTTCCTTTTTTTATCATATCTTTTCTATTTTATAAGAAAGTGAGTCTGAATATGAACATTGAACAATTACAACAATATTATCAATCTACTGGGGATATTCAATTTAAAACAACCCATCGCTATTCGCTTATTTATTGTGAAGGTCTATGTGATAATAAACTTATTGAAAAAGAAATTCTTTCGAAATTAAATCATTTTTACTTTAAAAAACAATTATTTTCCAATTTATTAACTATCGAGCCATTAAAAACGAACACTTACCAAGAATTTGATGAATTGTTATTTAGTGGATTCGCCATTTTATATTATCACAAGCATTATTATAGTCTAAATTTAATTAACGCACCTAAACGTACTCCTGATCAATCCAACATCGATATCACGATAACTGGTCCTAAAGACAGTTTCATCGAAAACTTGGAAACCAATGTTGCTTTGATTCGTAAGCGCCTTAAAACACATGCCTTACATAATGAGTATTATACGATTGGTCAGCATACCAAAACAAAAATTGCTTTACTTTATATGGATCAAGCAAATCAAAAAGATATTGAACTCATTCAATCTCGTTTAAAAGAAATCAAAGATACTGATTTAATCAGTAGTGGTCAATTTCGAAATTTAATTTACAATCCAAGTAAAAATGTCTTTTTTCCTAGGATGACGTATACTTCAAGACCGGACTATTGTGTAGATTGTTTACTTAAAGGAAAATTTATTTTACTTGTAGATAATTTTAATAATGCGAATATCGGTCCGATTCATTTCACTTTATTTTTAGAACTATCAGATGATTTAAACGATCATTTCATTACGACATGGATCAATCGCTGTTTGTACTACTTTAGTGGCTTTATTGCAGTATTTTTAATGCCCCTAATTATTGGAGTCTACTCCTATCATCCTCAAGCCTTACCTTTTTTATGGTTAGCAAATATTTTAAGTATCCAAAAAGGAATGATTGTTCCTACTTATTTAGAAATCATCATTGCCACGTTACTTTTTGAGTTATTTAGAGTCGCAGGAACCCGCCTACCTGCAGGTATTTCAACCACTTTATTAGTCATCGGAAGTGTTCTTTTAGGACAAAATATTACATCAAGTGGCTTTATTGGTTACGATATCCTATTTTTATCTGCCTTTTCCATTATTTGTAATTACTCAGTTTCAAATAATATTTCTCTAAGTAGTGTCCTTACGGTGTTTAAAATTTTAAGTTTTATTTGTGCTTTATTTTTAGGTCTATACGGCTTTTTCCTATCTGTGATCTTTATTACACTTTACCTATGTAAACTCAAGTCTTTCAATACAGATTTGATCCATTTTACACCAAAAATGTATTTAAAAAAAGTATTTCAATCCATTAATTGTTTAAAAAAGGAGAGATCCTAAATGGCAAAAAAAATAATTTGTATTTGTCTTTTTTACCTATTTACACTAACTGGTTGTAAGGATTTAAAAGATATGTATAACTTAGTTTTTCCTACAGCAATGAAGATAGATTATCAAGATAATCAATACGTTCTTTCTTTTAAAATAATCAATTCAAATGCCTTGTCTAAATCAGAAATAGAATCATCATTTAATCAAGGAGATATCCTTGTTATTGAAACAAAAGGAGAATCCTTATCGCAAGCCATTCAAGTACTAGAAAGTAAAATGCGAGTACAAATCATCTTATCTGTTGTAGACTCTTTATTTATTACAGAAAATATGCTTAAAGAAGAACAATTTAATGATCTCATGGATTATTTTATTATTGATCCTGAATTGCGTTTTACAGTCAGTTTATTTATAACAGATCAAGAAGCCAAAGAGCTCTTTAAAGTAAAACATAATATCAGTAGTTCTCCCTATTTTTCACTTGTATCCTACCATAGTGAAAATCGAATCAATGTTTTATATCTACCTGCTGACTTTTTAACTGTAATGAAAAATTACAAAAATCAGCAAACAACCTCTTTAATCCCTAACATGAGTGTATCCAAAGAAGCCTCATTACTGGTTGAAGGAGAATATCAAGAACAAGAACAATTCAATATTGAAAAAATCACACTTTTAAATAATCACAAATTCATAACCTATCCTATTGATGAAGTCATGGGACTTCAATTTTTATCAGATAAACAAATACAAAATCTCATTCTTACATTTAAACAAAATGACTTACAAATAAATTACAATATTGAATCATTAACAAAAAAATATTATTATCAAAATCACCACTATTTTATTGACCTTTATCCCACAATCAGCTTTGATGTGAATCGACCTAATTTAAATCCTAACGAGTTAAAAGAAAAGATCAGTGAAAATATCAGTCAATCCATCAAAGAAACTTATCTAAAGTTATTAGCATCAGGCATTGATTTTTATCATTACGAAAGAATGGATAACCCCATTACAAACGATAATTTAATCGTACGCGTTTACCCTAGGATTGAAGCACAAACAAATTATACCAATTAAAAAAAGAGGACTCATGTCCTCTAATCAATGACTACAAAAGCAATCACATAGTTTTTTTCGTGCGATAGACTGATTTTAGCCCCTTCAATATTAAGATAAGGTTTCCCTTGTAAATCATTAAGGATTTCAATATCTTGAAATCCAATCTTACCGATCCCAGTTCCCATTGCCTTACTTACTGCTTCTTTTCCGGCAAAACGTCCAGCTAAATAGGTTAACTTTTGTTCATCACTCTTTAAGTCATAAATAGTTATCTCTTTTTTTGTAAGAACTCGTTCAATAAAATGACGAGATACATTTTTCAATCTTGCCATTTCTACAATATCTACACCAATTTCCATATTATTCTTTTAATTTTTTCTTTTCATACAAGCTCATTAATTCATCTAGAGTCATTTCATCATTGATTTCATCAATCAATGTTTTTTCTTGTCCTTGTACATTTGAAAAATCAAGTTGAAACTCACCTGTACGCGCTTCAATAATTTTTAATTGATTTTCTTCTTCTTTAATAATATTTGCTAAATTGCGTAAATTTTCAGTTACAGATTCAGGTTCTTTTTTTACTTCTTTTTCAACAGGTTTAATTTCTTCTTTTTCCTCTTCTTGTTCTTTTGATCCATAAAATGGTGAAATAACCGGAACAAGTTGATCATTTAAATTAACCGTTCTTTTTCTTTTTGTTTTTTTAATATTCGGTTTAATAACATGATCTTCTTTTTCAGTTTTACCTGTCATAGGTGAAATAATTTCAGACATCATATAACTTTGCGTTGTAGGCACTTCTACCTTAACTTTTTTTGGTTGTACGATTTCTTTTTTTACTGGTTCTTTTTTTTCTTCTTTGATGTCTTTTTCTTCTACTTCATCATTATAAATTAAAGGTGAGCTGAATTTTTCTTTACGTCTTTGTTCTATAACAGGATCGACTCTTTCTTCAATAGGTTCTTCTCCTTTTAATTTATTAAAGAAATCCCTAATTCCCATATTATAACCCTCCTTTAAATTGACTAAAGAAAGGTTTACCAACTTCATAGTCATCATCTAAAACAAGAATTCCTCGCACTTGCGGTGCATTTGGTAAGTACAATTCACGACCAGAACAAAGCATTCCATTTGAATCTACTTTTCTTAATTTGGATGGAACAATAAGTTGACCATTTGGCATCATTGTACCAATTGTTGCAACGACTACTTTTTGATTTAAAGCAACATTCGGTGCTCCACAAACAATTTGTGTCACTTCATCTCCTAAATCTACACGGCATACATGAAGATGATCTGAATCTGGATGTTCTTCAATTTCAACCACTTTTCCAACAATTAATCTTTCTTTTGTGTCTTTTTCAACGGTAAAATTAAATTGTGGATCAATCATTTGATTTAATTTTTCAACTAATTCATCACTTATTTTAACTTGACCTACATTTTCAATATGAAAATAAGATGAAGCATTTAAAACATTCATACCAATGATTTCGTCTTTGCTATTAAATATATAACAAATATCTCCAATTTTTTGATCATGATCGTGTTGTCCATTAGTAAAACGACATAATAAAACATCACCTACATGATTTGGATTATAAAACGCATATAATATCATCTTTCTCACCTACTTTACAGAATCAATAAAATCTTGAATTTCTTTTTTTGTTTTTCTTAATTTACTTACAAAACGCCCAATTTCATTACCTTGATCATAAGCCACAAATGAAGGAATCCCCATGATATCTAGATCTTTACATAGATCAATAAATTGATCACGATCAATTTTATAAAAAGTAAATTCAGGATTATCCTTAACGATTTGTCCCATAAAAGGTTTGATAAAAGTACAATCAGGACACCATGATGCTGTAAACATAAAAATGCTTTTATTCATTTTTGCTTTTTCAAAATCTTCTAAACTTAAAATATCAATTAAATTTTCCATTAAACTTCCTCCTATTTAAATTTTGCTTCAATTTTATAAATTGGTCCAAAAGGACTAAATTTTCTTTCATATTCAGTCATAACATTATCTTCATAACCAACACTATGATGAAGATCAAGAGATAAATCAACAAATTCCATTCCATACTGATTCATAGAAATGAGTGAATATTCAAATAAACCTCGATTATCTGTTTTAAATTCAATATCACCATCTTCACTTAGTAATTCTTGATAAATCGCTAAATAAGAACGATAAGTAAGTCTTCTTTTAGTGTGCTTTGCTTTTGGCCAAGGATCACTGAAATTAAGATAAATTTTTTGTAATGAATTCTTTTCAAAATAATCTAATAAATTTGTCGCATCAAAACAAATAAAACGTAAATTACTTGGTTTTTGCTCCATTGCTAAATATTTTTTTAAAGCGACATATAAAACACTGTCATATTTTTCAACACCAATAAAATTAATTTCGGGGTGCTGTAAAGCCATATTTATAATAAAATCACCTTTTCCCATTCCAATCTCCATACGAACAGGTTGATTAGAAGCAAAAAGTGTCTTTAAATCTACTTTTTCTTTTAAATCAATCACCACATCACGATGATTTTCAATTAATTCTTTTGCTTTTGGATTATTTCTTAAACGCATATTTTCCTCCCTACTTACATGTATCTTATTATAACACATAATGTCTTGTTTTTGACTTTATTTATCTATTTTATTTATATTTTTTTAAGGTTATCCAATTCTTCTTGTGTTAATAATCGATATTCTCCTTCTTCTAAGTCCGGATCTAAAACAAGAGTTTTCATTTTCAATCGTTTTAAATAGATGACTTTTTTCCCGACCTTTTCAAACATTCTTTTTATTTGATGGAATTTTCCTTCATAAATTTCAACTTCGACTTCGCTTTGGCTGTCATCACTATTTAGTATTTTCAAATTAGCTGGCATACATGTAAAATCATCTAATTCGATTCCTGCTTTAAATAGATCTTGATCTGCTTTCGTAACGACTCCATCAATTTTTGCATAATAAATTTTTGATACTTGTTTTTTTGGTGAAAGTAGATTATGAGCTAGCAAGCCATCATTCGTTAAAAAAATCAAACCATGCGTATCAATATCTAATCTCCCTACTGGAAACAAATGATAATGTTCATAACCCTCAATTAAAGAAACAACAGTTGGATGCAATCCATCTTCCGTGGCAGAAATATAGCCCGCTGGTTTATTAAGCATGATATAAACATATTTTTCATAATAAATAGGTTGTCCATCAACACAAATTTGATCTTGATTTTCCTTAACCTGAAAATCATCTTTTTTTATAATTTGCCCATTAATCTCAACTAAGCCATTTTTAATAATTTTCTTAACCTCTTTTCTTGTTCCTAGTCCACAATGAGCTAATAATTTATCTAATCGCATGTTTCACTATCCTTTTCTAATTGTATATATTCTTGATGAAGTTTTCCATTTTGATCTTCAAATTCAATCAGTGCTTTAATTTGACAAGGTAATTTATCTACTAACCCTGATAAATTAACCCCTTTATAAATTGAATTTCCCTTATCAATTTGATTATCTAAAGTCACATCCTCTTGATCATAAACCCCTAAGCTAGGATAATACAAGGTGAGTGATGAGTTATCTTTACAAACAATGCGTACATGTTTTAAAGGTTGCGATACATCCTTAACAATAAAATCATAACGATACCCTTGATCTTGCTTAGTAAGAATCAAATCCGTATGATAATAAGAAGAAGTGGTTTGATAATCAACTTGTTGATCTATTTTCTGTATAAATTCATCATAATCTTTTAATTGTGTTTTTTGATTTTGACAGCCAAAAAGAAAGCAAACGATACATAATAAAATTAACCTTATTTTCATTTTGACCACCCCTTTTATTATACCATTATTTAAAAAAAAGAGGACAATTATTCGCAATTATCCTCTTATTTTCTTAATCTTCTCTTTTTCTAAATGTAGAACATTCTGTTTGTTCACGATGATGTGCTTCATGACAACCGCAATTGCATACTTCAATTTCCTTTGCTGAACAATGGCAATGTTCATTATAAACACATTCTTTCGCTTGACATTCAATTTTTGTCATGGTTTCACCTCCATAAAACTAGTATGGTCATTATTTTTCCTGATAAACAATCATTACCGAATAAGAATAGAAAGTATCTTCATCCGATATAAAAAAAGTACGATATTGTAAATCTAGAATTTGACTTGGTTCTAATGTTTTCAAAAAAAGGTTCACTTCTTCTTCTAAATCTAATTCATGTTCACAATCAATT
>URQL01000054.1 GCA_900550005.1 uncultured Erysipelotrichaceae bacterium | reverse complement strand
AACATGGGATTTTTAGAAGATATTGAAAGTATCTTAGAAAAAACAAATCCAGATCGGCAAACGCTCCTTTTTTCAGCAACAATGAAAAAAGAAATTGAAAACATTGCTCATCACTATATGAAAGAAGAAGCGATTTTATTAAAAGTGGATCAACATGTAAAAACGGCTTCAACAATTAAACAATATTATGTAGAAATTAAACCAAAAGATCGTTTAGAAGTTTTATGTCGTTTAATCGATTATTCTAATATTGAAAGTGGGATCATCTTTTGTAAAACCAAAAGAGGAGTGGATGAACTTGCTTTTGAATTAAAAAATCGTAATTATTTAGTCGAAGCCATTCATGGAGATTTAGATCAAGAACAACGTGTTAAAGCTTTAAGACAATTTAAAGAGGGGAAAACAACATTATTAGTTGCAACAGATGTTGTGGCTAGGGGAATCGATATCGAAGATGTAACGCATGTTATTAATTACGAACTTCCTCAAGAAAAAGAAGCTTATGTTCATCGTATTGGTCGTACTGGGCGTGCTTTTAAAGAAGGGACAAGTTATACTTTAATTACCCCTAATCAAAAGGGATTTATTCGTCAAGTAGAGCAGCAAATGCATTGTTATATTGGTAAAATGGAAATCCCTACAAATGAAGAAATCTTAGAAAAAAAGATGGTGGGATTACTTACTAAAGCCAGTGAATACCATGATCAAAAGAAACATTTACGTTTTATGAATACAGTAAAAGAATATAAATATGAACATTTACTTGAATTATCTGCTTCTTTAATGGCCATGTTGTATGAAAGAGAAATTGGATTTGACGAACGTAAACAAATTGCACCAATGACTTCTTTTGATATCGTTCGTTTTAATATTGGTAAAAAAGAAAAAGTCCAAACAAAACAACTTTTATTCTTTATTATGGATTATGCAAAAATCAAAAAGCATGTTATTGGGCATATTAAAATTACACCTAAATTTACTGATGTTGAAATCAATGCCAATTTCACAAATCAAGTGATTGAAAATTGTAATAATCAACGTTTAAATCGTCATAAAATTAGAGTACAAAAATTAGATTAAAAGAGAGTGAAGATGTATTATAAAAATGATACATCTTTTTTTATGGATTAAAATGTTTTAATTCGTCTGCCGTTTTTAATTTTTTAATCAAATAGGGATTTTTTATTAATAGGTGTTTTACCTTTAGTTAATAATTTAGAGGTTTACATCTCAATGATTAAAAATAGAGTGAAAGAAACGATCGCTTTTAGGATTTCTAAGTAAAATTTTTTATTATCACTTTCCTTGCACTTTTAAAAGTGATTGGTTATCCTAGAGGCAGGAAGTGTTGAAAATGACATATCAATTTAAAAAAGAAAAAGATGGTGAACATATTTATCAAGATCAGCTTTATAAAGGGACAATTCATTATAAAATAATTGGACAAATATTAAATGTACAAGATTTTTCGTTTGCTTGTAAAGAAGAAAGACAAATTTTGATGGCATGGCTTCAAAATCAAAAAAAGAAATCGATTTGTAAAGTAAGAATGCGTTGTTGGTGCTATGAATTGGAAAAAATTGAATTGTATGAATCCTGTTTTGTGCAATTGATTTGTGAAATGTGTGAAGAAGAAGCATGCGAGTATACTTATGAGTTTCGTTGGTAAAGTGGTTATTAGCTTTACTTTTTTTGTTAAATGAAAAAATCATGAAATTAAAATGAAACAAAGATGGGACAAAAAAAGAAGAAATTTATGCTATAATGAGATAAAGAAGTTTATGCATTCCTTTTTATAAGGAACGTGGTATAATGGATTTGTTTACAAGAGGGGGTAAAAAAATGTCTAAGAAAATCATTGCTGTTTCAGGTGGAATGGGAGAAACAAATGGATTTATGCGTTCAGGAGTGAGCCCAGCTTATTTTGATTCGATTATTCTTGCAGGTGGGGCACCTTTGATGATCCCAATGAGTGAAGATGAAGAAAGTATTCGTTCTGTCTTAATGCATTGTGATGGGCTTATTTTATCAGGTGGTGTAGATATCGATCCTGTTTTATATGGACAATCGATTTCAACCAAATGTGGGGAAGTAGATGAATATCGTGATCAATTTGAATTTAAATTACTCGATGAAGCTCTAAAATTAAATCTTCCCATTTTAGGAATTTGTCGAGGAAATCAGATGTTGAATGTTTATTTTGGTGGCACTCTTTATCAAGATGTCTCCTTAAAAGGGGATGTGATCCAACATATGCAAAAAGGAAATCGTGGTAAAGGAAGTCAAACGATCTATGTTGAAAAAGGAACCTTTTTATACAACATATTAGGTGATGAAGCTTATGTAAATTCTTATCATCATCAATCGATCGATGTTTTAGCAAAAGATTTCCGCATTGCTGCTAGAACTAGTGATGGGATCGTAGAAGCTATTGAGCATTTAAGTAAACCAATTTATGGTGTGCAATTTCATCCGGAAATGATGAGTGCAAATGATGAAAAGATGTTAGAAATATTTAAAGAATTTATTGAAAAAGCTTAAAAAAAGAAAGGAATAAAGATGTATAGTTATATTGTTGGTAAAGTGACTTTTATTTTTAAAGATCATATTGTATTAGAAAATAATGGGATTGGTTACATGATTTATGTACCAAATCCTTACAGCTTTAAACCAGGACAAGATATGACCATTTATCTTTACCAACAAGTTAAAGAAGATGGACAATTATTGTTTGGGTTTAAAACAACAGATGAAAAAGAATTATTTTTAAAATTGATTTCTGTTAAGGGAATTGGTCCTAAAACAGCGATTGGTGCTTTGGCTTCATTAGAAGTTAACCAAATTGTTAATGCGATTGAAGCTGGAAATGTTAATTTCTTGAAAAAAATTCCTGGTATCGGACCTAAAGCTGCGGGTCAAATTGTTTTAGATCTAAAAGGAAAAGTAGTTGTTAAAGAGGAACCATCTTTAAATCCAGATTTTGATGAAGCAATTGAAGTTCTTGTTGCTCTTGGTTATCGTGAAAGTGAAGTTCAAAAAGTAATGAAAAAAATACAAAATGAACCATTAGATACGAATGGTTTTGTGAAAAAAGCATTAAGTTTATTAGTAAAGTAGGTAAAAAACGATGAATGATCGATTATTGGATGCTTCATATGAAGATAAAGATGAAATTTCATTAAGACCGCAAAGTTTTGATGATTATGTGGGGCAAGAAGATTTAAAACAAAACTTAAAAGTATTTGTTACTGCGGCTAAAATGCGTAATGAATCTTTGGATCATGTTTTACTTTATGGTCCACCAGGATTAGGTAAAACAACGATGTCCATGATTATCGCTAATGAAATGGGAACAAATATCAAGGTGACAACAGGACCAAGTATTGAAAAAACAGGTGATTTAGTCGCTATTTTGACACAACTTGAAGCTGGGGATATTCTATTTATTGATGAAATCCACCGCTTACCTAAAATGATTGAAGAAGTGCTTTATCCAGCAATGGAGGATTTTTGTGTCGATGTTGTGATTGGTAAAGAGGCAGCAACACGTTCAGTTCGTATTGATTTACCTCCTTTTACTTTAGTTGGCGCAACAACACGTGCAGGAGATTTATCTTCTCCTTTACGTGATCGTTTTGGAATTACTTCTAAGTTAGAATATTATCATACGAAAGATCTTGTACAAATCGTTAGTCGTACAGCTCAAGTTTATAATATGGAAATGGAAGATGAAGCAAAAGTAGAACTTGCTCGTCGTTCTCGAGGTACACCTCGTATTGCTAACCGTTTATTTAGAAGGGTTCGTGATTTTGCTCAATTTAATGGAGAAGAAATTATTACACTCGAAAGAACAAAAGAAGCTTTAGGTCGTTTAAAAGTAGATCATCTTGGATTAGATGACGTGGATCATAAATATTTGATGGGAATTATCGATCGCTTTAGAGGAGGACCAGTAGGTCTTGAAACGATTGCTGCTTCTATTGGAGAAGAACCACAAACTTTAGAAGATGTTTATGAACCTTATTTATTACAAACTGGACTCATTAAACGTACACCTAGAGGAAGAGTGGTTACCGAACTTGGATATCAACATTTTGGTATCCCCTATCCAACAAAATAGAAAGATCGGAGATAAAAGAGCGCTGGCTCTTTTTTTAATTTATGATGAAAAAAAAGATGATTTTTATAAGTATTTGCATTTTAAGTTTTATATTATCTAACTCATCCTTGAAAAAAGTTGATTTAGAACCGACTTCGACTTCAATCCATGTTTTAGTAGAAGGTGAAGTTGAACATCCTGGAGATTATACAATGGAAGTTGGGACAGTTGAAAAATTATTAGAACAAGTAGAACTGACAAGTAAGGCGAATTGTAATTGTATTGATTTAAAAAGAGAACTTTATGATGGGGATTCAATCTATATCCCTAGTTTAGAACAAGAGAGCGTTTCTTTAAATAAGGCCTCTAAAGAAGAGTTGATGCAAATCAAAGGAATTGGTCAAAAGAAGGCGGAAGCCATTTTAGCCTACCGTGAGGAGCATCCTTTTTTGTCTATTGAACAAATTGTCGAGATCAAAGGAATAGGGCAAAAGACGTATTTAAAATGGAGACCTTATCTATGCTTATAGTTTTAATGGCTTTATGTTTAAATGGACTTATTTTTTTATTTCTTTATAAAGCAATTGCTTTTCCTTTTTATTTGCTTTTTTGTTTTCTACTCTATAAAAAAATAGGCTGGCAAAAGACACTCTTTTTACAGGGGTGTTTTTTTGTTTTGCTCATTTTACGATTAAGGATCCCAACTTACCAAATGGAGTCTGTGATAGAAGGAACGGTGATTCAACAAAATACTTCTTCCTATCTTTTACAAACCAAAAAAGGGAAAGTCTTAGTTCAAAGTGAACAACTAAAAAAAATAGGAAATAATGTAAAGATCGAAGTCGAAGAACAACCTTTAAGTTCACCAAGAAATTTCAATGCTTTTAATTATCAGCATTATTGTTATAGTGAGGGGATCTTTTATCAAGTTAAAGAAATTAAAGAATTAGAAAATGATCAACATCTCTCTTTATTACAACATTTATTAAATTATATTGGAACTTTTAAACAGGAAAAGGTGATGGCTTATACAAAAGCTTTTTTACTGGGAATAAAAGATGAAACGATGAAAGAAGTATTGGAATCGGGTCAACAATTATCACTTGTTCATCTTTTTGCATTATCGGGGATGCATTTAACTTTATTAGAAAATGTTTTGGAAAAATTTAAAATACCTAAAAAAATACGAATGGTTTTATTAGGTGGGTATGTGTTACTTATTCAAAGTGGGGTCTCTTTATGGCGAGCTTATGGGATGGTGATTTTAAAAGAAGTAACGAAAGAAAAGTATGATGATTTAACCTTGCTTGCTTTATTGTCACTTCTTTTTTGTATTGTTAATCCTTATCTTATTTATTCTTTAAGTTATTTGTATTCTTTTGTTATTAGTGCATTTATCATTCTTGCCAAAGGATTAAAGGGAGTATCATGTTACCCTTATTTAGCAGGGATCCCGCTTTTGATTCAAAGTCAATCCTGTTTTAATCCAATTGGTTTTGCACTTATGTTTCTACTTAATGATGGGATTGCGTTTCTTTATCATTTAACTTTGGCTAATTTTCTTTTACTAGGTAAGGCAAGTGGGTTGATTGAATTTTTATTTGTTGGTTTTAGTTGGTTTATGAATGAGTTAAGTCAGTTAAAATTTGAAGTCATTGTTCCAAAATCAAATGGATTATTTATTTTAGGTTGGTATGTTTGTTTACTTTGGGTCCTATTTAAACATCAAAGAAATCTTTCTTTTTATAAACCGATGACGTGTTTGTTTGCTTTATTTTTGCTGCAATACAGTTTACCTTATTTTAATTTGACTAGTAAAGTGGTGATGATCGATGTGGGTCAAGGGGATTGCTTTTTGATACAAATGGCTTTTAATCAAGGAAATTACTTAATTGATACGGGTGGTAATAAAAGTTATGATTTGGCTACGAAAAGAATCATTCCTTATTTAAAATCAATGGGAATCCGCCAGTTAGATGGTTTGATTTTGACACATGATGATTATGACCATAATGGTGCAAGTGAAAGTTTAATACAAAATTTTAAAATTAAACGCATAATTGATCATGGACAAGATATTGGACCTTTAAAGTATTTGGATTCTTTTACCTTAAGTGATACGACTAATGATCAAAGTTTGGTCTATTCTTTAAAAATAGGGAAGGTGAATTATTTATTTACAGGTGATATTTCAAGCGAAGTGGAAAAAAAGATTATCGAACATTATCCTGATTTGAAAGTCAATATTTTAAAAGTGTCACACCATGGGTCAAATACGTCTTCGAGTTCTCCTTTTTTAAGTTATTACCATCCTCAAATTGGATTGATTAGCTGTGGTAAGAATAATTTATATCATCATCCTCATAATGCAGTGATTGAAAGACTAGAAGCTTATAGTGTTCAAATTTATCGTAGTGATGAAATGGGGATGGTTGAAATCCATCAATTTTTAAATGGAAAACCGCGTATTGCACATGTTTTTTAATGGATAAAAGAGTTGTCGAAAAGAAAATTAAAAGGTATAATTTAATCGGTGATGGAAATGATTTATGTGTTATATGGACAGGAAAAATTTTTATTAGAACAAAAACTTAAAGATATTAAAAAAGAGTATGCAATTTCTACAGATAATATGAATGATATTGTTTATGATTGCTTAGAAACCGATTTAAAAGAAATTGTAGAGGATTGTAATACGCCGAGTTTTTTTACAGAGTATAAGTTAATTACGTTAAAAAATCCCTTTTTTTTAACGACTCAAAAAGTAAATCAAACCTTATCAGAGCAAGTTCCTTTGATTGAAGCGTATATTAAAAATCCAAATCCACAAACGATTTTAGTCATTTATCGTGATGTACGTGATTTTGATGAAAGAAAGAAACTTGTTAAATTATTGAAAAAAGAAGCCATTTATATGTTGATGGAACCTTTAGCACCATTGCAATTGAAGGCGACAGTACGTAAATCGATTAAAGCTAGAAAAGCAAGCATTGAAGATGATGCGATTGATTTATTACTTAGTCGTTTGCCTAATGATTTATTATTAATATCCAATGAGGTAGAAAAGCTTACACTTTATACAAACCATATCACGATCGATTCAATTAATGCGATCATTACAAAACCGTTAGAAGAAAATGTGTTTGAATTGGTAACGAAAGTTATGCAAAGAAAACAAGTAGAAGCGATTCAAATTTATAAAGATTTAATGATTCAAAATGAAGAACCTATCAAGTTAATTGTTTTGATTGCATCTCAAATGCGACTTATGATGCAAGTTAAAACTTTAGAAAGAAAAGGGTATAATGATCATGAAATCGCTAAAATATTAGGTATGAATGTTTTCCGTTTAAAATATATTCGTCAAGATGCTAAAAATTATGAAATTGATGATTTGGCAAAGAAACTAAATGAATTAGCTTTACTTGATCGAGATATTAAGACCGGATCGATGGATAAAAAAATGGGATTAGAATTATTTTTAATGAATATTGGAGGAAATAAAGAATGGAGTCGTTAAGATATTTATATAAGATTGGGGTAGGCCCTTCGTCATCTCATACTTATGGGCCAATGGTGGCCGCTAAAATCATTAAAGAAAAATATGAGCAAGCTACTCATGTGGAAGTGACTTTATATGGTTCTTTGGCACTTACCGGAAAAGGGCATTTGACGGATTATATTATTGAAAAGACTTTACAACCTTTAACGTGTTCTTTTCATTTTGTGAGTCAAGCATTAGAGTTCCATCCTAATGGGATGAAATTTGAAATTTACCAAGATGATCAAAAATTAGATGAAGTGGTAGCTTATTCTGTAGGTGGTGGAAAAATTGTGATGCCGGGGGCTAAGCAAGTCCAAGAAGTTGAAGTTTATCCTCATCGTTCAATGCGTGAAGTGATTCAATATATTGAAGAAAAAAAGATTTCTTTTTATGATTATATTCTTGAATATGAAGATGAAACCATTGAATCTTATTTAGAAGAAGTAATTGATACGATGTTTGCGTGTGTTGAAAAAGGGCTTTCTACAACAGGGATTATTCCAGGAAAATTACAGCTTAAACGAGTAGCGAAAACAATGAATGAACAAGCAAGTAAAATGGTTAAAGAAAGTGAAAAAGAACGTTTACTTGTTAGTAGTTATGCTTACGCTGTAAGTGAAGAAAATGCGAGCGGGCAAACGATTGTGACTGCACCGACATGTGGCGCAAGTGGGGTTATTCCAGCAGTTCTTTATTATTGTTATCATGATTTAAAAATAGATAAGAAACAATTGATTGAAGCTTTAGCGGTAGGCGGTTTATTTGGTAATATGATTAAAAAAAACGCAACGATTTCTGGTGCGGATGGAGGATGTCAAGCAGAGATCGGTTCAGCTTGTTCAATGGCTGCAGCAAGTTATGCTTATTTACTTCATTTAAATAATGAAGGAATCGAATATGCAGCAGAAATGGCTATGGAACACAATTTAGGATTAACGTGTGATCCCGTTGGTGGTTACGTTCAAATCCCTTGTATAGAAAGAAATGGTTTTGGTGCTTTAAGAGCAATCGATGCTGCTTTTTATGCAAAAGAATTAGGAAGCATGCGTAAAAATAAAATATCTTTTGATGCTGTTGTTTCAGTTATGTATGAAACAGGGAAAGATTTAGATGAAGTTTATAAAGAAACATCATTAGGAGGGTTGGCATCTCATTATGAATTTGACTAGTGATAAACTAATTCAATTAGAAAAACAAAGGGGGATAGGATGTTATATCCATATCCCTTTTTGTGATCATATTTGTTATTATTGTGACTTTTCTAAAGTCTATTATCAAGATGATCTTGCGACAAATTATATAAAAGCATTGAAACAAGAAATTAAAGGAAATTTAACCCTTTTACCAAGTACGATGTATATTGGTGGTGGAACACCGAGTGCTTTAAGCTATGAACAATTAGAAGATCTTTTATCTTTCTTGCAACCTTATTTAGGTAAGAAACAAGAATTTAGTATTGAAGTGAACCCAGAAAATTGTGATTTAAAGAAATTAGAATTATTTAAACGTTGTGGTGTAACGCGACTTAGTATTGGGGTACAAACATTTAATGAAGATTTATTAAAGAAAATAGGACGCAAACATCTTAATCAAGATGTTTTTCGATTGATCGATCAAGCAAACCAACTCGACTTTCAAGATATTTCAATTGATTTAATGTATGATTTACCGGGACAAACTTTAGAGGATGTAAAAAAGGATCTTGCTATTGTTTCTACTTTAGCTATTACTCATTTATCTTATTATTCTTTAATTATTGAAGAACATACTGTATTTTATAATGAACAAGTGCAAAAAGAAGAGCAACGCGATTATGATTTTGGTCAAGTAATTGAACAAACTTTGGCTTTTCAAGGTTTTATTCGTTATGAGGTTTCTAATTATTGTAAAAGTGGGCATCCATCTTTACATAATAGTATTTATTGGTTATCTTTGCCTTATTA
>URQL01000053.1 GCA_900550005.1 uncultured Erysipelotrichaceae bacterium | reverse complement strand
CAGCACCAGTTTTTTCACGTAATTCTTTTACTAATTTTGCACTAATTGCCATTTTTTTCTTCCTCCATGTTATTTTATTAAAAAAAGGAAAGTAGTACACTTTCCCTTTTACGACCTACTTGATTTATTCAGGGTTTTTTGCACTCGCTGATTTTTCAGTATTTCTGTTATCGTTTCTAGGACGTCTTGGTCTATCATCTCTATAACGAGGTCTTCTTCTTTCGTTGTTTTCAACTGAAGAAATTGCATCATTCATAGATACTTCTTTATCATCTTCATCTTTTGCATAAGCAACAGTTACTGGTTCACCTTTTGCTTCACAGATTGCATCAGCCATAGCAGCAACAATTAATTTTACTGCACGGATTGCATCATCATTTGCAGGGATTACATAATCCACTTCATCAGGATCACAGTTTGTATCAACAATACCAAATACAGGAATTCCTAAGATTCTAGCTTCAGCAACAGCATTGTGTTCAGCTTTAGGATCTACTACGAATAAAGCGTTTGGTAATTTTTTCATTTCTTTAATACCACCTAAGTTCTTTTCTAACTTAGCAGCTTCTTTTCTAAGTAAGATAACTTCTTTTTTAGGTAATACATCAAATGTACCATCTGATTCCATTTTTTCTAAATCTTTTAATCTTCTAATTCTTTTTTGAATTGTTTTGAAGTTTGTTAAAGTTCCACCTAACCATCTGCTGTTTACATAGAATGAATCAGAACGGATAGCTTCTTCTTTTACAGCTTCTTGAGCTTGTTTTTTAGTTCCTACAAATAGAACTTTTCCACCTTTAGCAGCGATTTCTGACATAGCTTTGTAAGCTTCATCAATTTTTTTAGATGATTTTTGTAAATCGATAATATAGATTCCGTTTCTTGCTGTAAAGATGTATGGAGCCATTTTAGGGTTCCATCTTTTAGTTTGATGTCCGAAGTGAACACCAACTTCAAGTAATTTTTTCATTGAAATTACTGACATTTCAATTTCCTCCTTTTGTTTTTTTCCTCCATCACTTCTAACAAATACCACTATAAATAGCACTCGATATTTGAATTCATGATGTGTGTATTTTTTAACACCTATAAAATTATAGCAATACTCCTTCCATTAGTCAACAAATTTCTAATATTTTTTGTTTGGATCTTTGTTAGCTAAAGGATGGGCATTTTGATAAGTCTTATTCAATTTTTCTGTTGAAATATGCGTATAAATTTGTGTTGTACTAAGTGAACTATGCCCTAACATTTCTTGAACGATTCTGATATCTGCACCATTGGATAATAAATCCGATGCAAAAGTATGACGAAGCATATGTGGATGAACATTTTTTTGTAAACCTTGATTTTTAGCTAATTTTCTAACAATGTTATAAGCCCCTTTTTCACTGATAGGCTGAGCGAGTCGATTAATTAAAAAATACATGTGATTTTCTTGATATCGTTCCATTAAAACTTTTCTTGAATTTTCTAAATAATCTTCAATCCATTCTTTACAAAGTAAGTTAAAAGGCACATAACGTTCTTTTGATCCTTTTCCTAATACACGAATAAAGTTTTGATCAAAATCAAAATCCTCAAGTTGAAGTAAAATCACTTCACCAATACGAAGACCAGTTGCATAAAGCAATTCGAAAAGCATATGATCTCTTATCTTCAATTCGGTATTTACTTCTTTATTTTCTTTTTGGTCAATTACTTTATTTATTTCATCTTGATATAAAAATTCAGGATTCTTTCTAGCTACTTTAGGTAAAGTTACAGCTTCAAAAGGATTTGCACTTACTTGTTCTTGATCAATTAAATAACGATAAAAAGAGCGTAAAATCGATATTCTTAAACGAACAGAGGAGGGACTTAATTTATTTTCATAAAGATGCATTAAATACCCTCGAACCATCGAATAATTAAAATCATTTAAATTTTCTAAACCTGTTTGTTTAAAATAATTTTTAAAATCATCTAGTCCATGCTGATAAGTACGAATCGTTTTAGTCGAATAACGATAAATATTTTGTAATTCAAGTAAATATTTATTGATCCATTGTTCCATTAAGTTCATGTAATTGTTTTTCTAATACTTCAATTGCTCTTGAAGCATAAGCATCTTTCTTTTCTTTTTTCTTTACTTTAATTTCTAAATCAGGAAGAATACCAAAATTTGCTTTCATCGGTTGAAAATTCACTGGATCGCCATGGGTAATATAATGAGCTAAAGCCCCAATAACAGTGCGAGGATCAAATTCAACAACCGGTTTTTGTTGTAATAAACGTGCCATGTTAAATCCAGCTACAATTCCACTTGAAGCAGATTCAACATAACCTTCTACCCCTGTTAATTGTCCGGCAAAGAATAAATCTTCAAGATTTATGTATTGATAGGTTGGTTTTAAATATTTAGGTGAGCAAATAAAAGAATTACGATGCATTACCCCATAACGTACAATTTCAAGATTTTCTAACCCAGGAATCATAGATAAAATACGTTTTTGTTCAGGCCAAGTTAAATGTGTTTGAAATCCAACAATATTATATAAAGAAGCAATCGCATTATCTTGTCTAAGTTGAACAACCGCATAAGGACGAACTCCTTGAGGTGTTTCTAAGCCAACGGGTTTCATTGGTCCAAATAAAAGTGTTTGTTTTCCTCTTCGAGCAATTTCTTCAAAAGGCATGCATCCTTCAAAAAACTTTTCTTCAAAGTCTTTAGGTTTAACCACTTCAGCTGAAATTAAAGCATCATAAAATGCATTAAATTCTTCTTCATTCATAGGACAATTGATATATTCTGCTTCTCCTTTATCATAACGTGATTTAAAATAAGCTTTCGTAAAATCAATGCTTTCTTTTTTTACGATCGGCGCAGCAGCATCAAAAAAGTAAAAATAATCATCTCCTAATAATTCTTTAATACTTTGACTAAGTGACAAACTCGTTAAAGGACCACTAGCAATAATCGTTGGTCCTTTAGGAATTGATGTTACTTCTTCATAAATCACTTCCACAAGTGGATGATTTTTTATTTGCTTACTTACTTCTTTAGCAAAGCCTTCACGATCTACCGCTAATGAACCTCCTGCTGGAACAGCATGCTTACGTGCACATTTAATAATAATACTATCTAACATTTCCATTTCTTTTTTCAAAACACCAACGGCATTTTTTAAGCCATCTGCTCTAAGTGAATTTGAACAAACGAGTTCCGCAAAATAATCTGTTTTATGCGCATCTGTTGATTTGACTGGACGCATTTCATAAAGGCGAACAGGTATTCCTTGTTTTACTAATTGATAAGTGGCTTCACACCCGGCTAAACCGGCACCAACAACATTTACTTTCATTTTTTTCCTCCTTTTAAATATCAAGAAAGGCTAACCCATGCTAGCCTTTTATTTAATAATTGTCTTACATTTTGGATAATTACTACATGCTTTGAATTCGCCAAAACGACCACGTTTAATCACAACATCACCACCACAATTTGGACATTTTTCCCCTTCAACAATAACCGGTTCAGACTTTTTAGAAGCGGATCCTTTTTCTTTCTTTTTAATATAGTGGCATGTCGGATAATTGCTACAAGCTTCAAAGCGACCAAAACGACCTTGTTTATAAACCATTGGGCTTCCACATTCAGGGCAGGTTTCTCCAGTATATTCCACTTCAACTTCATTTTTCTTTGTATAATGACAAGTTGGGAAATTACTACAAGCAACAAATGTACCAAAACGCCCTTTCTTTTCTACAAGTTCATGACCGCATTCAGGACAAAATTCTCCTGTTTTCTTATCTTCAACCTGTTCCATTTTATCATAGGCATTCGCTAATAATGGATCGAACTTGTCACAAAATGATCGTAAAGCAGCAACATAACTATCTTTACCTTCCGAAATTTCATCTAACTCATGTTCCATACTTGCTGTATATTCTACATTAATAATCGAATCAAAATATTCCGTTAATTTATCACTTGTTAAAACACCTGATTCCGTTGGAACAAAACGGCGATTTTCTAATTTTACATAGTCTCTTGAAATGATCGTATCGATAATACTTGCATAAGTGCTAGGACGACCAATTCCTTTTTCTTCCATTGTTTTAATTAATCTTGCTTCTGAATAACGTGCTGGTGGTTTCGTAAAATGTTGAATTTTTTGAATTTCATTACTTACTAATACCTCTTTTTCACTTAAAGCAGGTAAGAAAGTATCTTCTGATTTTTCATAATCTCCATAAACTCTTAAATATCCATCAAAAGTGATATGCGAACCATTCGCTTTAAAATAATAATCATTATTTGTAAGTGTTAATGCTGTTGCATCAAATTTAGCAGGAGCCATCAATGAGGCCAATGCTCGCGAATAAATAAGTTTATAAAGTTTATATTCATCCTCTTTTAAATAAGATTTCACAGATTCAGGAAAACGGTGAACACTTGTTGGACGAATTCCTTCATGGGCATCTTGCACATTTTCTGTTTTTTTCGCCACTTTAACATGACCTACATAGTTTTTCCCATACTTATCTTCAATATATTGATTAGCATCTTGTACAAACACATCAGATAAACGAATAGAATCAGTACGCATGTACGTAATCAACCCAACTGTTTCATTTTCCAAGTCGATCCCTTCATAAAGTTTTTGAGCGATCATCATCGTCTTTTTTGCGCTAAAGCCAAGTTGTGAAGAGGCTGCTTGTTGTAAAGTTGAAGTTGTAAATGGATTTTTAGATTCTCTTTTCTTTTGGGAAACATTAATATTATCAATAATAAATTCTTTATTTAATTGATCATAAATTGTAGTTGCTTCATCACTATTATGAATTTCAATTTTTTTATCTTGATAACGATCTAATTGAGCACTAAATTCAATATCTTCTTTTTCAAATTTAGCTTCAATATGCCAATATTCTTCAGGCTTAAAGCTTTGAATTTCTCTTTCCCTTTCTACAACTAAACGTAAAGCAACAGATTGAACACGTCCTGCTGATTTTGATTTAATTTTCTTTTGTAAAAGTTTTGATAAACGAAAACCGATAATACGATCAAGAACACGTCGTGTTTCTTGTGATCGAACTAAGTTTTGATCAATTTTACGAGGATGTTGTAATGCTTCCACTACTGCATCATGTGTAACTTCATTAAACACAATACGATTTTCTTCTTGTTCATCTAAACCTAATACTTCAGCTAAATGCCAAGAAATTGCTTCTCCCTCACGATCGGGATCGGTTGCTAGATAAACAAATTCAGATTCTTTTACTGCTTTTTTCAATTCTTTAACAATATCTTTTTTGTCTTTAGAAACAACGTATTTTGGCGTAAAGTCATTTTCAATATCTACCCCTAAACGTTCTTTTCCTGACTTTGATAAATCTCTTATATGTCCTTTAGAAGAAGTAACATGATAGTCCTTCCCTAAATATTTTTCGATTGTTTTTGATTTAGAAGGGGATTCCACAATAACTAACTTCTTTTTTTTCAAATCCTATCCATCCTTTCTTATTCCTATCCATTTATTACATTTTTTAAATCAAATGTCAATATAATTTACAACAAATCTTTGCTTTCTAGTAAAATATTTGCTCCTTGATAGATTAAATAATTACACCCTAGGGTCTCTTCGTTTCTTCCAGGTACGCAAAAAATCTCTTTTCCTTGTTCTAAAGCATACCCTACTGTGATCATTGTTCCTGACTTTTTATTTGCTTCAACAACGACCACTTTATCACTAAGTCCAGCAATAATTCGATTTCTTCTTTTAAAATAATCTTTTTGAGGCATCTCACTATCAGGATACTCACTAACTAATAAATGATTTTGTTTAATTTCTTTATAGAGCTCTAAGTTTTCAATTGGATAGCAATAATCAATACCACATCCAAGTACAGCAATTGTTTTTCCTTTTTGTTTTACAACAGCTTGATGACTTGCCCCATCAATTCCTTTAGCTAAGCCACTTACAATAATTTTTTGATTATTCATTAAATAAGTACTGATTTCTTTTGCTTTATTTAAGGCATAAAAGCTTGCTTGCCGTTTACCGATCATTGCTACACTTGCCTTGTCACACAAACTTAAATCACCATAATAGTATAAAACAAAAGGGGGAGCAGAAATACACTTAAGTTTTTTAGGATAATCTTCATCAATAATCGTTGTATATTGACTCTTCAAATTTTTCTTTAATTCTTTAAATTTGTTTTCATCTACTTTTTCTTTACTAGCGATGGCTTTATAAATTCGATTAAAATCCCCTTTATACAATAAAGAAAAATAAAGTAAAACTTCTCTCATTTTTATCACCTCATTTATCTTATACTAATTTTATTTTGATTTTACTTACAAAAATGAAAAAAAGATAAGTTTTTTACTTATCTTCATCTTCAAAATCAAAATGTAATTGTTTTGAGCATAAACTTTTGACAGGTTCAAAGGTTCTTCGATGAATATCTAAGACCCCATATTTAAATAAAGCTTCTTTATGTTGTTTTGTACAATAACCTTTGTGCTTTTTAAATCCATATTCAGGATAAAGCAAATCATACTCATCCATGATCCGATCCCTGGTAACTTTCGCTAAAATACTTGCTGCAGCTATTGTAATTGATTTAGCATCACCTTTAATAATTGATTCATGAGGAATTTCTTGACTTAAAGGCATTGCATCCGTTAAAACAAAATCAGGTTTGATTTTGAGTTGTTGTACTCCTTTGATCATCCCTTGTTTACTTGCTTGGTAAACGTTAAGTTCATCAACCTGTTTTTCATCAAATAGAATAATTTGATAATCTAAAGCATTTTGAATGATCACATCATATAAGAGTTCTCTTTTTTTAGCAGTCAACTTTTTAGAATCATTGATTCTTTCATCATTAAAATCATTAGGTAAAATACAGGTTGCGACAACAAGCGGTCCAGCTATAGGTCCCCTACCAGCTTCGTCACACCCTGCTATGTATTTTGCACCTTGATTGATATACTTATTTTCATAATCACGCATTGAATCCATGATCTTGCAAGTCCTCCCAAGTAATTTTCACAAGTACCCCGTCTAATAAATCTTTTAAAACGATGTCGATCACACGATCGTAGTCTGTTTCTCCTCTAACTTTTTTTAAATGGCGACTTGCTGCAATTTTTTCAAAAGTCGGTTCGATCCAATCTTCATCAAAATCAATAGCACCAATCCCATAACGAGCATCTAAGCTTCCTGGATAATTGGTTTCAATGTATTTAAAAGCATAAATCATTAATTCATCAAGTGGAAGGATCGTACTTTTAATAGAACCTACTAAAGCAATATTACGTGCAATAAATTCAGATTCAAATTTAGGCCATAGTACCCCTGGTGTATCGAATAATTCAAAATCATTATTAATACGAATAATTTGTTGTGCTTTCGTTACTCCTGGACGATTTCCCGTCACCGTTGCTTTTCTTGAAGCTAAACGATTAATAAAAGTCGATTTTCCCACGTTAGGAATACCTAAAACCATGGCTCTTACTGCTCGTGGTTTTAATCCTCTTTGTCTTTCTTTTTCCATTTTTTCTTTTAATGTTTCTTGACAAATTGAAATGATTTTTTGATAATCATTAAAATTTTTTAAATTAACACTAATGGTTTGATACCCTAGTGATTGATAATATTTCATCCATCTTGCCACTTTAACAGGATCACTTAAATCTTTTTTAGTCATTACAATAAGCCTAGGTTTATTTTTTATAATTTCATCAAACATCGGGTTTTTAGATGAATAAGGTGCACGCCCATCCACAAGTTCAATCACCATATCAACGATTTTTACTCTTTCAGTTATTTCTCTTCTGGCTTTAGCCATGTGACCAGGAAACCATTGTATATTTGTTTTACTATCACTCATTTTTTCACTTCCTTTATTTTTTATGTCGTTTAATTTTACCAAAAAGATACTTGACTAACAATTCTTTTTTTATTTTATTTCAAAGAAGAATGGCTATAAATATAAAATTCTTCTTGACTAGGTAGTACTTTCTTTTCTTTATAAGGAAATTTTGCATCAAATTTCTCAAATTTTGATTCATCTCGAACATAAGCGACACTTTCTTTATAAGCCCATTTCTTTTTCATCAATTAATAGACAACGTGTAAACATAACGCTTCCAACTATTGGATCATCCATTTCCACTGCTAAATCTAATTCTTTAATAAAATCAGGATGATCACACATACTATGATCCAAATAATGTTTCATTGCCCTGGAACATGTTCGTTCCAAAACGCTTCACGTATTAAATAATCTACAATTTCATAATCCTTACTTGTTTCTTATCTAATCCTCATTTCCAATAATTTCCTTTAGTTCATTTAAATCTTTAATAAAATAAAAATTTTTTTGTTTTTCTTTTGTAGAAAAGCCTTCATCTATCATTTTCTTTAATAGAGCTTGTAAATCATCATAATAACCATTTAAATTGTAAATAATACAAGGTGCCTCTATTTGTTTTAAAGCGGATTTGGTCATGACTTCACTGATTTCTTCTAAAGTCCCTGTACCTCCTGGAAAAGCAATAAATACATTCCCTAACTCGATCATTTTTGTTTTACGTTCAGGCATATCTTTAGTAATAATCAGTTGTGTTAAAGTGGTAAGTTGAACTTCTTGATCGATAAAAAATTGCGGTTCAACGCCAATCACTTTGCCACCTGTGTTTAAAACACTGTGGGCTAATTCACCCATCAATCCTGTTTTTGATCCACCATAAACAAGCGTATGTCCATTATTTCCAATCCAATGTCCAAGTTCAATCACTTTATTTTTATAAATAGGATCAAAGCCTTCACTTGCACCCAAATAAACGGTAATATTCATTTTATCCTCTCCTTTGCTTTCTATTTAGAGTATTTTTCTAACAATGATTCCATCTTCATCTTGTCCATTCTTTTTCCAAGTTTGATGTTCTACTATTTTAAAACCAATAGATAAGAAAAGATGAACTGTATTAAAACGATTCGCTTCAAAATTATCATATAAAACATCTATACCTTCTTCTTTAGCGTGTTTACATAAAAGTTTTAATGCTTCTTTACCATAACCTTGTCCTCGATATTTTCCTTCAATAACCACACCACATTCATAACGATCATCATTTTTTGAATATTGATAATTAACATAGCCTACATAACATCGACGATCCTTATCTTGAATATAAGCATAATAAACATCTTTGCGTTTTCTCTTTAAATATTTTGCTTCCCATTTTTCTTTAGGAAAGTCAATACATCCTGTATCTTTATGATAGCCCTCAAAGTCCATATCATAACCTGCATTATAATCCATAGTTTGTGGATCACTCATTAATTTTTGTTCATAACCATATTCTTCTAATTTTGGTTCTATTAATTCTATCATCTAATTTCCCCCATATTTTTAACTAAATGTTACCGATCATCATTACTACTCCAGCAACCACTAAAGCAATAAGAAAATATAAAATCGTTCTTATTGTTCTTTTGATCAAAACTGTTTTCCATGGTTTAACATGAGGTACATCTTCCATCCATGCTACAAATCTTACTATGTCCAACTCATAATCGATCGACCACAATACCATCGTAACAATTAAGAAAATACAGGCTTGAA
>URQL01000052.1 GCA_900550005.1 uncultured Erysipelotrichaceae bacterium | reverse complement strand
AAAAAAGAAAAACGTAAAGTAAAAGAGCAATGTTTTTTAGATAATTTAGAAGAAAGTATTAATAATGTGGAAATGATTACCAATCATATTGATAAAATTTATCTAAGTATGGAAAAGATTGGGTTGGATTATGTTCAACAAGATTTAGAAGAAAGTTATTTTGATTTAGAAATAGCTCTTGCGTTAATGGCTATTTTACTTAGGAAGATGTCTGAAAACAATTATATAACGATTCCTGAACATTTACGTGTAGATATTAATGCACTTATTCATTCAGCTAAGTTTATTTATGATACTAATGAGGAAATGATTAAAGTTTATTCAAGAAAAGGAGAGGAAGAGATTCATCTAATTGAATTATTAAAATTTGCTAAAAGTGTCATACAATGACAACATTTCTAATGTAAGTAAGTTAGGATAAAAAAGGGGTACTTATGAAAAAAATAAAAAAAGATTTGGGTATGTTTTTAATTTTACTTGGCTTTTTCATCCTAATGTTACAAACGAGTGAATTTAAAAGTTTAGCTGATCAAGTGACTTTATTACTACAAAATTATTGGGCGTTTGGTTTTGTGGTTTTAGGGATGTATTTACAAAAAGAACAAAAACATCATCGTTAAGTTTTCTTGGGAAATAATGCGTAACTATTTGAATTTTTATGCTAAACTAGGTATAATATGAAACATATAGGAGGAATATTTAAATGAAAAAAAGACCAATCGTACTTTGTATCTTAGATGGATACGGATTAAGTAATACATTAGAAGGAAATGCTGTTCGTCTAGCAAATACACCTAACTTAGATGATTTAATGTGCATGTATCCTACAACAACAATTAAAGCTTGTGGAGAAGCTGTTGGACTTCCAGAAGGACAAATGGGTAACTCTGAAGTAGGACATATGAATATTGGTGCTGGTAGAATTGTTTATCAATCTTTAACTTTAATTAATAAAGCTGTTAAAGATGGTGAATTCTTTAAAAATGAAAAATTCTTACATGCAATTGAACATGCGAAAAAGAATAACTCTAAATTCCATATTATGGGATTATTATCAAATGGTGGTGTTCACTCATCAAATGAACATATCTATGCTTTATTACAATTAGCAAAAGAACAAGGATTAACTGAAGTTTATGTTCATGCTTTCTTAGATGGTAGAGATGTTGCACCAGATAGTGCTAAATCATTTGTTGAAGAATTATTAGTTAGAATGGAAGAAATCGGTGTAGGTAAAATTGCATCTGTTTCTGGACGTTATTATGCAATGGATCGTGATAAACGTTTTGAACGTTTAGACTTAGCTTATCAAGCTATGGTTAATCATAAAGGTGAATCTTTCAGTGATCCTATTGCTTACATTGATGAAAGTTATAAAAATGAAGTATTTGATGAATTTGTGATTCCTGGATACAATGAAACAGTAGATGGACAAATTTCTGATAACGATGCTGTAATTTTTGCTAACTTTAGACCAGATAGAGCAATCCAAATGGCTAACGTTTTAACTGCTGATGTTTATGATTATAAACCAGAAAATCAACCTAAAAACTTAGATTTTGTATGTATGATGAAATATGCAGATACAGTTAATGGTGAAATTGCTTTTGCATTACCAACACTTACAAATACTTTAGGTGATTATTTATCAAGCCAAGGGTTAACTCAACTTAGAATTGCTGAAACTGAAAAATATGCTCATGTTACTTTCTTCTTAGATGGTGGATTTGATAAAGAAATCGAAGGAGCTACTCGTGTTTTAGTTAACTCACCAAAAGTAGCTACATATGATTTACAACCAGAAATGTCTGCTTATGAAGTTAAAGATAAATTACTTGCTGAATTAGATAAAGACATTCACGATGTTGTTATTGTTAACTTTGCTAACTGTGACATGGTTGGACACACTGGTGTCATACCTGCTGCAATCAAAGCGGTAAGTGCAGTTGATGAATGTGTTGGTGAAGTTTACGAAAAAGTAGCTGAATTAGGTGGTACAATGTTAATTACTGCTGACCATGGTAACAGTGAAAAATTATTAGATGAAGAAGGAAATCCATTTACTGCCCATACAACAAATGATGTTCCATTAATCGTTACTAATTCTCATTTAGAATTAAAAGAAGGCGGAAAATTAGGAGATTTAGCTCCTACAATCATTACTTTATTAGGATTAAAAGTTCCTGAAGAAATGACTGGAGATGTCTTAGTTAAATAATTAAAGTCCCCTTTGGGGACTTTCGCTTTATTCCTCCTTTAAATTTTAAAGGGGGAATTTTATGAATCATCAAGAATATGCATATATACGTGTTTCTTCAAAAGATCAAAATGAAGATCGACAAATTTTAGCGTTAAAATCGTACACTATCCCTAAAGAAAATTATTATATTGATAAAATGAGTGGGAAAAATTTTAATCGTCCTGCTTATCAAGCATTACTTAAACAATTAAGACCAGGGGATATTCTTTATATTCATTCAATTGATCGATTAGGAAGAAATTATGAGGAAATCATTGAACAATGGAAATGGTTAACTAAAAACGTAGGTGTTGACCTTATTGTTTTAGATATGCCATTATTAAATACAACTTTATCTAAAGATCTACTTGGAACATTTATATCTGATCTTGTTTTACAACTTTTAAGTTTTGTAGCTGAAAATGAAAGAAATATGATTAAAAGAAGACAAGCAGAAGGGATTGAAGCTGCCAAATTAAGAGGTGTGCAATTTGGTGCTCCTTCGATACCCAAACCGGACGATTTACATGAAATTATTGAAGGGTATCAAAATAAAAGTATTACAGCAAAAAAGGCCGCAAAGCAACTCAATATTAGCGTATCCACATTTTATCGCTGGTTAAAGGAAGGGGATTAAATGAAAAAAACACTTTTACTAAGTTTTGTTATTATTTTAGTTTTTGGTTGTGCTTATACAAAAAAAGAAGAAGCATCAAAGGATCGTGTAACTACGATTGAAGAAATCGATTATAACTCACTTGTAGAAAAATTAGGACAAAATGAAGATTTCTTACTTTACATTGGACGTCCTGATTGTGGTGATTGTAAAGAATTTTATCCTTATTTAGAAACTTATGTTGATCAAACGAATCAAGGTATTTATTATTTAAATATTCAAAATTTTAGAGATAACGCTAAAAAAGAGGATGCCTCAGAACAAGAAAAGACATTTTATGAAAATATACAAAAAAATTTGAATTTTGATTGGACACCCACTCTTGTCCGTTATGTAAATGGAAAAGTAAAAGCAAAATATACATTTTTAGATTTAGATTATTATAAAATTGAAGATGAAGAAAAACAAAAAGAAAAATATCAAGAATTTTTAGATGAATTTTATACTTGGATGAAGGATAATTATTAAATTATCCTTTTTTCATGGACACATTATCATAAAATAGGTATACTTATTTTAAGATGATCAAATAAGGAGGGACAAAAAAACATGTGGGGTATTATAGCGACATGGACAATGGCAGCTGACGGGATCACAAAAGCAAGCCATATGTTAAAAGATGAAAAGAAATCAGCGGATGCAATTGAAATTGCAATTATGGATGTTGAAGATAATCCATATTATAAATCAGTAGGATATGGGGGGCTTCCTAATGAAGAAATGGAAGTCGAATTGGATTCTGCTTTTATGGATGGAAATACACTTAGTGTAGGTGCTGTAGGGGCGATTAAAGATTTTGCTAATCCAATTAAAATTGCAAGAAAATTATCAACCGAAAGCGTAAATAATATCTTAGTAGGAGCAGGTGCAGAAAAATATGCTCACAAGGAAGGCTTTGAAAGAAAAACAATGCTAACCGATCGTGCTAAGATTTTCTATCGTAAAAGAGTAAAAGAATTAAATCAAGAATTAAAACCTTATGCAGGGCATGATACGGTTGGTATGGTGTGTTTAGATCAAACCGGTACAATTTGTTCGGCAACTTCAACAAGTGGCTTATTTATGAAAAAACAAGGCCGTGTAGGGGATTCTCCTATTGTTGGATCTGGTTTTTATGCGGATTCGAATGTAGGTGGTGCTACAGCTACGGGATTAGGTGAAGATTTAATGAAAGGATGTATTTCTTATGAAATCGTCCGTTTAATGAAGGAAGGACATCTACCACAAGAGGCTTGTGAAATTGCGGTAAGTAAATTAGATCAAGAATTAACCAAACGTCGTGGAAAAGCAGGTGATTTATCTGTAGTAGCAATGGATAAAAATGGAAATTTTGGTTCAGCAAGCAATATTGAAGGATTTTCTTTTGTAGTAGCTAATGAAAATTTAGAACCTACCGTTTATCTTGTTAAACATGATGAAAATGGAAAAAGTTATCATGAAAAAGCAAGCCAAGAATGGATCGATAATTACTTATCATCTAGAATGGCACCCATAAGTGAGGATGAATAAAATGGAACGTATAGTTGAAATTTGTTGTGGAAGTTATTATGATGCTAAAAATGCTTATTTAGGAAAAGCAAAACGTATTGAATTAAATAGTGCACTTTATTTAGGAGGCTTAACACCAAGTGTGGCAACTTTAAGACAAGTAAAAAAAGATTTTGATTTAGAAGTTATTTGTATGGTGCGACCTCGTGGAGCAGGATTTTGTTATAATGATGAAGACTTTTTAATCATGAAAGAAGAAGCCAAAGATCTACTTGAAAATGGAGCGGATGGTATTGCTTTTGGCATTTTGGATCAAGATGGAAATATTGACTTAAAACGTAATCAAGAAATGATTGAAATCATTAAATCTTATCACAAAACAGCTGTATTCCATCGTGCTTTTGATTGTGTAAAAGATTATGATCAAGCGATTAGACAATTGATTGATTTAGGCGTTAATCGTGTTTTAACAAGTGGATTAGAAGCTAAAGCAATGGATGGTAAAGAAGTTATCAAATATTTACAAAGCCATTATGGAGATCAAATTCAAATCTTAGCTGGAAGTGGAATGAATGCTTCAAATGCTAAAGAAATGATGGATTATACGGGAATCTATCAAGTACATAGTTCTTGTAAAGATTGGTTAAACGATCCAACAACTTCTTCAAATCATGTAACATATGCTTATGCAACTTCACCTCATGAAAATGATTATGAAATTGTATCTAAAGAACTTGTGGAAAAATTAGTTGCTTCAATTTAAGAACCTTAGGGTTCTTTTTTATGATACAATAAGAACAAGAAGAAAGGGAGGAATGATGATGAAAAAGGATTGTCCTTATTGTCATGCACGACTTTATCAAGGCGAGAATGATTATTGTTTTGAATGTGGAAAAAAGCTAAATAAAGTGACTTATCGTAAAAATTTTGATCATATTATCGAACCTGCCAAATTAAATAATGGGGATTCTTCTAAAACAAAAAAGACCCCTTTAAAAGATGATACGGATTGGATGGCGGGATTGTTTGTTTTATTTATTCTTTATTTAGTAAGAGTTATTTTTAAATACCTATAATATTCAATTTATAATAGAAAAAAGGGAGGTCTCGTTGTGAAAAAATATTGTCCTTATTGTCATGCACGACTTTATCAAGATGATGATTATTGTTTTGAGTGTGGAAAAAAGTTAAACAAAGTAACGTATCGAAATAATTTTGATCATATTATCGAACCTATACAGTTGATGAAAAATAGATCGATACAAGGTAAACAACCAATCAAATGGACTAAAGAGAATAAAACTGGTGCAGTATTGTTTACTATTTTTGTGATTTATGTTACTTGTTTTGTTGTTAAATTTATTATTGGTTTATTTTAAAAAAAGGAGATGCTCATTTTGAACATCTCCTTTGAATTTATTTATTTGTTATCTTGTGGTTCTTTTTTATTTAATTTTCTTCTTACGATCAAGTAACTGATAACATGAGCTGTTGTTGTAATTATCCAACTGACTGGATAAACTAAGTAAAGAATATGGATAGATGGACTTGCTTTAAATATTGTAGCGATCCATAATAAACGGAATGCACAAACCCCAGTTAATGAAACAATAGTAGGAAGTACTGAGTAACCAATTGCTCTAAGTCCTCCGACCATAACGTCCATTGAACCGTTAATAGCTTGATATCTAAACATATAATCCATACGTACTAAACCAGCTTTAATAACTTCTGGATCTGTTGTATAAAGGCTTAATAGTTGTGTACCAAAAGCAATAAATAAGAATCCTAAGGCTGTACCGATTATTGCAGCACAAGCAATAGAAATAAGTAAAGCTTTATCACAACGTTTGTATTGTTTAGCTCCATAGTTTTGTGAAGAGAATGTTACTGCAGATTGGTGGAAGGAGTTCATTGTAACATAGATGAAACCTTCGATATTGACTGCAGCAGAGTTTCCTGCTACAACTATTGAACCAAAACTGTTTACAGAAGATTGAATAACAACATTACTTAAAGAGAAAATACATCCTTGTAATCCAGCAGGCAACCCTACTTTAACAATGTCGATCAAACATTCTTTATCAACTGTAAGTTGATTTAAGTGAAGTTGTAATGCACCTTGTTCATGAGTCAAACTTCTTGTAACAAGTAATGAAGAAATAACTTGTGAAATAACTGTTGCAATAGCAACCCCAGCTACAGACATATTAAATAAAATAACAAAAACTAAGTTTAATACCACATTAACTACACCGGCAATGGTTAAGAAATAAAGTGGTCTTTTTGTATCTCCAATGGATCTTAAAATCGCTGCCCCGAAGTTATAAAGCATCATAAAAGGCATACCTAAGAAATAGATTTTTAAATATAAACTTGATAAATTAATGACATCTTCAGGAGTTGACATTAATACAAGTAATTTTGGTGCAACAAAAAAACCAATAAAGGCAAGGATGATTCCGCAAATAATACTTATTGTGATGGATGTATGGACGGCTTTGTTGATTTTTTTGTCATCCCCTTGTCCACGGTATCTTGCAACAATAACATTTGCCCCAATGGATAACCCCATGAATGCATTAACGATTAAGTTGATCAAAGCTCCGTTTGATCCTACTGCAGCAAGTGCTTGACTTCCGGCAAAACGACCTACAACAATGGTATCTGCTGCATTAAATAGTAATTGTAGAATACTTGAAAGAGCTAATGGTAAAGCAAAAAAGATGATTTTTTTAAACATTGGCCCATGAAGCATATCTACTGTTTTTTTCGATTCATTCATTATTTTTACCCCTTTCATGTTTAATATGTTAATACTTTTATTTTTAAAATACAATGATAATGTTAAGTTTGTGTAAAAAAAATAGGGCCTAGCCCTATGTGTTATGTAAAATAATTTGCTTTTTTTCAAGTGTTTTTTTCACATCGATAACACGTTGATTTGAGCTTCCTTTCCAATGTAATGTATGGTCAAGTAAGCTTAAGATGAATTTACCATCAATGAGGACATCGATGTCTTTAATGAAGTCTAAGTCTTGAATTTCTTCGAATAAAAATCCAGTGTAAAGCCAAATCGTTTTAGTAGGAAATTTTTCTTTGATTTCTAAAATCAAATTCTTCACTCCATCACGATTTAGTGGGTGTAAAGGATCACCACCACTAAAAGTGATTCCAGAAATGTAATCACGACTAAGCAGTTCGAATAATTCTTCTTTTGCTGCTTGGTCAAATTCTAATCCACCATGAATATCCCAAGTGATGGGATTTTGACATTGTTCACAAGCATGTGTACAACCTGAAAGCCAAAGAACGGTGCGTAACCCGTCCCCGTTTAGCATATCATCTTTTGTAATATTATGATAACGAAGCATTACATTGATTTCCTTTCTTTGATTTCAGCCATTTTAGCGTCATTTAGACGCGTATCTCCTTTAACGCGTGAATAAGATAAATAACCGTTCATACGTTCGATTTTAGTTAGGTTTGTACTTCCACAAACTGGACAAACGTCCATATTTAATTCTTCATGACCACAATCATCGCAATAAGATAAAGAAAGGTTGACTCCTTCATAGAAACCAAATTTCATGGCTCTTTTTAATAAAGTTTTGAAAGCACCGATATTGTAATCAATAGGGTATTTTACATATTGGATTTTACCACCGTTACATAATTCCCAGAAACGTTTTTCACAGTCTTGTTTTTCAATTGGTGTAATGTCTTCTGTAACGTGACAATGGAAAGAGTTACTTACATATTCACGATCAGAAACATTTTCTACAATTCTGTATTTTTTACGGAATTGTTGTACTTGTAAACCACATAAACTTTCAGCTGGTGTACCATAAATGGCATAAAGACGACCGTCTTCTTTTTTAAATTCTTCTATTTTTTTATTGATGTATTCCAATACTTCTAAAGCAAAAGAACCATCTTGGTAAAGTGATTTTTTATGATGTAATTGTTCTAATTCATTTAAAGCAGTGATTCCAAAGGAAGCTGTTGCAGATTCAAGAACAGGTTTAATTTTGTCGTTTAGTCCAAGGTGTCCACCATAGAAACCACCTTCACAATAAGCAAGTGGATTAACAGAAGCTTTCATTTCTCCTAAATAATCATATGTACGTAAATGAAGTTCACGTATCAAGTTTAGATAGTAGTCTAAAACTTCATAGAAATCACGTGATTCATGTTTTGCTTTAGCATAAATCATTGGTAAGTGTAGACTTACAGCACCGATATTAAATCTTCCTACAAAGATAGGTTGATCATTTTCATCTGCTGGGTACATTCCTCCTCTTTCATACCATGGAGATAAGAAAGCACGACATCCCATTGGGGAGATGATTTTACCATATTTTTTATACATGCTAGCAATATAACCTTCACCAGTTAAACTTAACCAATCAGGATACATTGTTTTACTTGAACAAAGAACACCGGCATTGAAAACATCTTCAAGTTCTTTGCCTTCACCATGTAAGTTTTCATCATATAAGAATACGATTTTTGGGAAAAGAACAGGTTTTTTATTTCCTGCTTTACCTTGCCCGTTTTTTCTTACTTCAAATAATTTTAAAGAAGCCATTTTTGCGAACTTTCCTGTACCTGTACCTGTTGTTACAGTGATAAATGGATAATCTCCACGAGATGAAGAAACAGAGTTGAATTTATATTCCCAACCTTGGAAACCTTGTCTAAATTCACGGTCAATATCTTTTAAAGCTACTTCTTCAGCTTTTAGATCGTCAAGACCTAATTCTTTGTATTTTTTTAGTAAAATGTCATATTGTTTGATTGCATAAGGTTCAAGTAGTAAATCAACGCTTGGAACAGTAAAACCACCATATTGTTGACTTGCAGCAGATAAAATAATATCGCCAATAACATCAAAGGCAACATCAAGTGTTTTTGGTTCGTTATACCACAAGTTTCCCATTTCAAATCCGCCTTTTAAAACGTTTTGAACATCAAATAAACAACAGTTCATTGTATCGCGACGAGCAGACATATCATGAATATAGATATAACCATCACGACAAGCTTGTAATTCCTCTGTTGTTAAAAAGAATTTTTGGTAAAGTTCTTTATTTAATTGGTTAAAAATTAAACTACGTTTTGTTGAAACAAGTGCTCTATCTGTGTTTGAATTTTCTTTATCACCAATGTACATGATCGATTGTGATTTTTTATAAACTTCATCTAACATTTGTACGAAATCTTGTTTATAGTTACGATAATCACGATAGCTTTTCGCTACTTTAGGATTTGTTGCTTCTAAAGCTTCTTCGACAATGTTATGCATTGTTGCGATACGTACTTCTGGATCGTTTCTTTCTAAAACACGTTTTTCAACAATGTGACA
>URQL01000051.1 GCA_900550005.1 uncultured Erysipelotrichaceae bacterium | reverse complement strand
GCCTTTTTATTTTTAATGAGTATCTTTACAGTAAAATTGTATATTTTACATTTTTATTTATTAGTTAATTAATATAATAATTTTTTCAGTATCAAAATTAGGTTAATTTATATTGTAAGAATACCATTAATCTGTTAATATATATTAGGTGTTATGACCTATAATTTGCATTTTAATCGGAATTTTAGTAGCTGCCATTGAGATATCGCTCTCTATAAAAATTGGTGGATTTAATTCTATAAGCAACAAATCTAAATGTAAAAATAATTTTAGAAGAAATTGGGAAATGATAATTTCATGGAAGGGGATAGGTCAAATGACAAATCAAATTATAACAACTATGGTGAGTAAGGGGATTTCTGAGCGTGATTCAAATAGTTTGTTGTTAAAATGAAGATTTAAATGTGTTGAAATATAGGAGTTAAATCCCTAAATTGGGTTCGATTCCCAACACGCTCATTATTAAGTATTTTGAATCTATTTGAGTACTTTCTATATATAGGATTATTAATAAATAAAAGAACTTGTTTAATTTGTAATTATGAAGATTAAAGCAATCTAAATCTCAAAAAATATTGAGAGATAGATTGCTTTTTTTGTTATTTAAATTAAATTATAGAAAAGAAGTGAAATTGTAGTTATAATAAAATTAGAAAGGTATTTATTTGAATAGGAGAGTGATTAAGATTATGAAAAATTATGAATTATTACCTACTGAAGAAAATTTGATAGATTGTTTATATCGTGATTCCATTAATAGAAATAAAGATATAGCATATTTTTACAATATTTTACAGGCCCAAGAATCAATGACAACTATTGCTATTGATGGAAGATGGGGAAGTGGTAAAACATTTTTTGTTCGTCAAACAAAACTGGTTCTTAATGCATTGAATCCAACTTGTGGAATGGATGATAAGCTGAAATCAAAAATTATAGATAGGATTCTTTTATTTCAGGATGGAGAGAATAAAGAAAATGATAGTATAGCCATATATTATGATGCATGGAAAAATGATAATGATACTGATCCAATATTCTCTTTAATTTATGAAATTATAAAACAATTAAATATTGATTTTTCATTATCAAGTATGGATGTTATAAAATTGGCAGGATCAATCGTTGAGATGATTACTGGTCATAATATTAACAATATAAAGGATATATTTACATCAGATGATCCATTTACAAAATTTAAGGAACAAAAAAGCATTGAAAGCAAAATTCAAGAATTTTTCACTGAAATATTAGCTGAAAGAGGCAATAGATTAGTTATATTTATTGATGAATTAGATAGATGTAAACCTACTTTTGCTGTCCAATTTCTTGAACAAATAAAGCATTATGTATTTGATGATAGAATTACCTTTGTTTTTTCTATTAATTTAGAGCAATTACAACACACTATAAAACAATATTATGGTTTAAATTTTGATTCATATAGATATTTAGATAAATTTTTTGATTTAAGGATTTCATTACCACCTGCGGATATGAATAAATTTTACCAACAAATTGGTTTTGAATCAGAATCTTCATACTATGTAGACTCAGTAGTGAAAAGAGTAATTCAAATGTTTAATTTTGAATTGCGTGAAATTTCAAAATTTTATTCACAAGTGAAATCAGCTGTGTATGATGGTGCACGTGATTCTGGATATAATTATTCTTTTCCAGATCAAAAGGGTAAACAAATTATTATGATGTATATTGTTCCATTGTTAATAGGATTAAAAATAGCTAATATTTCAAAATATGATAATTTTATTAATGGGCGAGATAGTGAACCTTTAATTGAATTATTTGATATTGATAAAGATGCTAGTATTTTAGAAAATATGTTAAATAGAGGTGAATCTTTTGAACAAAAAGAGGGGAAAAAACTTGTTACATATGAAGATATTATAAAACACTTTTATGATGCAATTTTTGTAACTAATTATAATAATAGAATTTATGAAACTAGATTAGGACAATATGAATTTTCTAAAGAATCGAAGATTTTTGCAATTAGTGTTTCAAATATGATGTCACCTATTGCAGTATTGTAATAATTAAATAGGATAATTAGAACGAGGGGAGTGATATATTTATATGAATTATAGCACTGATAGACCTATTGAAAATGAAAAACAAGATTTATTAGGGAGAACTCATTTTTCAAAACAATTAGGTAATGCCATTTATAAATATGGTGGAAATGATGGGCTTGTAATTGGTTTGTTTGGAAAATGGGGAACTGGAAAAACATCAGTTATTAATATGACTGTTAATGAAATTAATGATCTTAGTAAAGTTGATAAAGAAAAACCAATTATTATTTAGTTTTCACCATGGAATTATTCTAATCAGAATGATTTAATAAGCTTATTTTTTAAACATTTAAAAAGTAAACTTAATATTGATGATAAAAAAATTAGGAGAGATTTAGGAAGAGCATTAGATAATTATTCAGATTTAATTGGTTTATTTGCGTCACCAAGAATAGGATCAATTCTTGCTCAATTTGTTAAAATTTTTATTAAAAACATGGGAATTAAATGGTCAAAACAGGATGATGATTTAGATAAAGCAAAAAAGGAACTCGAAAAAGCATTACTTAAACTTAATAAAAAGATTATTATTATAATTGATGATATTGATCGATTGAACAATGTACAGATTAGAGATATTTTTCAATTGGTAAAACAAGTAGCTGATTTTCCAAATATAATTTATGTATTAGCAATGGATAGAGAAGTTGTTAGCAATGCATTGTCTGAAGTTCATAACATTGATGGTAACGAATATTTGGAAAAAATTATTCAGATACCATTTGAAATGCCAAATTTAAATACATTTAAGGTAAATGAAATTTTTCTTGCTAAACTTAATCAAATAATTAAAGATTTAAATAAGGAAGTAATATGGGATGAATCTTACTGGGAACAAGTTAAAGTAAATTGCATTAACCCTTATGTAAATACTTTAAGAGATATTAATAGGATAATTAATATATTTCAATTTAAGTTTGAAATGCTTTATCAAGAAAATCTTTTGAAGATTTAGTTGCTATAACTACTATTGAGGTTTTAGAACCAAAATTATATAAATGGATTTGTAATAATAAGAATGTTGTTTGTGGAATTAATACGATAGAATCTATATTTAATCCGGATGAGAAAATAGATTATAATAAGATTTATCAAGATGAGTTTATCCGTTTAGGTATTGATCCTAAAATAAGTATAAAGTGTCTTTCAACAATTTTCCCTTCCATTGCTAGAAATGTTAATGAATATTCTTTTGAAGATCAACAAAATCAAAATATTAGAAGTAAGATGCGAATTGCACAACCTGAGAGATTTGATTTATATTTTATGACTAATTTAAATGATGTCAGGATTCCTAGAACAATTATTAATGATTTTATATATGAATATAATCAAGAATCCATAATAATGATGATTAGCCAAATCAGTAATGCAGAAGATTTTCATTATTTTTATTATGAAATACGTTCTTTAATAGATAATATCCCAAAAAATCGTTTGAATTTAATAGCATTGGCTCTATTGAATGTGAAAAGCGAAAATATTGAGAATGATGCTGGTGAAATGTTAGATAGTACAAGTATATTGAAGTATCTCGCAATTGATATAATGATAATAATAAAAAGTGAAGAAGAAAAATATGAAATTTTTAAATCAGCAATAGATAATATTGATAAAAATGGATTAGAAATTATGGCTCGTATAATTAGAGATATAGAATTAGCATATGGTAGATTAGCAGAAAATAATTCAATAAAACAAGAAAATCAAATTATAAGTTTAGATCATCTTATCAAAATAGAACAGAGATATATAAAAAGAATTAATGAAATTGTAGACTCAAAACATCATTCTGATATGAATCGATTAGAAGTTGCGTTTTATTTGTGGAAGCAATTTGATAAAGATAACGCAAAAGCTTATGTGAAAGAGTTATTTAAAAACGACATAAATAAATTAAAGTTAGTTTGTTCAAGAGCAGGTACTTGGCATGGAACATATGGTAAAGGATGGATTTTTACGTTAGATAGTTATTCTGACTATGTGTCAAGTGAAGAAGTTTTTAATATTATTAAAACGTTAAATAAAGATCAGTTAAATGAATTTAATGAAATTGAACAGATAAAATTAGCTACATTTGTCTTAAATTATGATAAAAAAGAAGGGGATCACGTTACAACACAGGAAGCTATTGTACTTGTAAATAAATGGAAAGAGCAGTAAAGATACTATAATGAATACGTAAATTTTATATATTTGAATGGATCAGTTATTAAAAAGATACTCAATCATAAGAGATAGAGTATCTTTTCATATAGTCCAATAATGGTTAGATTATAAATAACAAGTTTTAGGTGTAGTAATCGTTATAGCTATTGCATTTACATTCCAGTAATGGTTAAATTAACTCCATTAAATAGTTTTAAAACCATAAGATTACACAAATAATGATAACATAAATTAGTTATAAAAGAAACTGATTAAAAATTAGATATACCCATTTATTTGTAATCTTAGTTAAATACCTAATAAAAATTAAAATAAATTCAAATAAAGTGAGAAAAATACAAAAATAAATCGTATAGATAGAATAGGAGGTTAAATTAATGTCAATTTATAATCAAAACTATACGAAAAATGAAATACAAAGAATTATTAATCGAATAAAAAATAGTGTGAAACAAAATCATTATATGATCTCACTTAATGAACATCGACAGGAAAATAAAGAATTTATAGAATTATACCAATTACATAGTATGAAACAAAAGAAGATTTTACTACATCTTAAGATTGAAGATTTTTGTTATTCAACAAGAAATTATCATACATCTCATCAAGATGAAATTTTGTATATCTTTGCACCAAATCTTATTTTATGGAATATTCAAGGCTATCAAGAAACCATTAATGTTTATATTAAAATTAATATTGTACCTAAGATGAAAAAGAAACAAGTAATTATTATTTCTTTTCATCCAAATCATCAACAAGCTAATTATTTATTTAAAAAGGAGGACGTAAGTAATGAAAAGTTATGCCTTTTGTGAAAATTGTTATCAAGAAGTAGAATATGACGAAGAAGAAAAGCAAATTGAAAGTAAGATTCAAAATCAAGTTTATCATTATAAAGGGAAAATTGCTTATTGTGTTATTTGTCATCAAGAAGTAATGAATCATGATTTATTAGATTATAATTTAAAACAATTTGATTATGTCTATCGAAAGAAAAATCATTTAATCACAATTGAACAACTACATACTTTAGGAAAAATGTATCCTTTATCTTTTGATCATCTTGCTTTATTTTTAAATACGAATAAAGAGGTTGTTGTAGGGTATATGCAAGGAAATATGCCAAGCATGGAACATTCTAAAGTTTTAGTAAAGATGCTTAGAGACCCTTATTATTTAAAATCATTAGTGGAACTTCATCAAAAAGAAATGAAAGGGGATTTTGTTCAATTAGATAAAGCAATTAAAAAGCAAATCAAACAAAAACAATCTTCTTTACAAGAAGTTATTGATTATTTGTTATTTCATAATTCGAAAATCACTCCTTTAGTCTTACAAAAGGCATTGTATTATATTCAAGGATTTTACTATGCTTTTTATGATACTTTTTTATTTAATGAAGAAATTGAAGCTTGGGCACATGGACCAGTTATTCGCAAAGTTTATCAACATTATAAAGAATATGGGTATCAATCGATTAAAGCACCAAAGCAAGAAGTTCATTTAGATCCACAAACCAAAGCTATTGTCGATTCTGTGAATAAAAATTTATGTAACCTAAATGGAAAATTATTAGAAAACATGACTCATCTAGAAACCCCTTGGTTAGAAAGCAGTAAAAAAGCGATTCATCCTGATTTATATAACCAGGTCATTGAAAAACAAAAAATAGCCGTCTACTTTAAACAAGTCAAACAGGATTATCATTTAAAAAGACCACAAGATATTTCTATTTATGTTAAAGCTTTACTTAGAAAAATTTAGTCAACAAATCTGTTTTAATTTTAGGTTTTAACCGTATTTAAGATTAAACTATGCTATAATGTTGACAAGATAAAAAAGTAAGGGGGTTAGTTATGGAAGAAATAGCACAAATGATAAGATTAGAAGAATTAGCTCAATTACTTTTACAGTGGTCGAATGCAACCAATATGGCTGTGATGTTAGTCGATGATCATGGAAATGAAATTATTGAATCGACCTATCAAAGTTCTTATTGTCAGCTTATTCATAAGTACGATCATGAAAGTTGTAAGAAATGTTGGCTTAATCATCAAGATGGAGATTTTGTATGCCCAGCTGGTTTTCATAATTTTTCATTTTCACTCTATTTACCTAATGGTGGTTTCTTTGGTCGTGTCTATGTAGGACAAGTTTTATACGAAAAACAAGATAATACACCAATGAAAATGTATGGCGAAAAATTAGGTATCGATTTTCAAACATTAGCTCCTGCTTTAGAGAAACTAGTTGTTAAAATAAAAGCGGAAATTGATGCTTCTTATTTACTCCTTATAAATGCACTAAATACCTTTATTAATGATAATTATAAAATATGGCAAATGAAACAAGAAGTGAATGAAGTCAAAAGTCGATCTACTCTAGCTTTATTAAAACAAGAAAGAAAAATCAATGACGATATCAATAGTGTTTTAGAAGGAGCAAAAACAGGAATATTTGAACTTTGTTTTCCTACGAATCGTCCACCTAAACTTTATGCTAATAAAATGATGGATGAACTTCTAGGAACAACCCAAGATCTAAGTCCAGAAGAGCGCTATTTAAAATGGATTGAAGGTATTGATCCTTTATATACGAATGAATGTGATGATTATTTAAAGAGAATGCAAAGAGATGGTAAAGCTGAGATCGATTATGTTTGGCATCATCCTACAAAAGGGAAACTCTTTATTCGTTGTGGAGGAATATTAAATCCAAACTATCCAGATGGAATAGGGATCAAAGGGTATCACCGTGATATCTCAGATACGAAACAGCAACAAGAAAAACAAAGTCAACTCGTTCAAGAACAATATTCCGTAATCGATGCCATCAGTACGATTTACTTAGTCGTTTGGTTATTTGATATAAAGGCCAATACGGTACAAGTTATACGAGAAATCAATCGTTTAAATTCACCAGCCCAAGATGCAAAATACAATGCGCAAGAAGCTATTATTAATGTTTTGGAACAATGTGTTGAAAAAGAAGATCAAGAAAAAATGAAAGAATTCTATGATTTAAAACGCCTAGCTATTGAGTTGCAAAATAAAGATAGTGTAAGTATTGAATTTAGAGATACTTTAATGGGATGGTGTCGTATGAATGCTGTTGCTATTCGGGAAGTAAGTCAAGAAGCAGTTAATAAAATCATCATTTATGTTGAACAAATCGATGAAGAAAAACGTAAAGAAATACAAGCTCAACAACTTTTAAATGAAGCATATCAAGAAGCAAAGCGAGCAAACAGTGCAAAAACAGAATTCTTATCACGTATGTCTCATGATATTCGTACACCCATTAATGGCATTATTGGAATGACAAATATTGCTAAAAAAGTGATCCACGATCCAGTCCGTACTTTAGATGCTTTAAATAAAATAAGTGATGCTAGTGAACAATTAAAAATGTTGATCAATGATGTTTTAGATATGAGCCAATTAGAAAGTGGTAAAACTGAACTGACAAAAGAAATATTCTACTTACCAAAATTATTAGAAAAATCAGGAGCTACACTCGATGTCTATGCAAAAGAACACCATGTTCAAACCATTGGAAAGCACTATACAGTTCAACATGATTATTTAATTGGTAGTCCTTTACACTTACAACGTATTTTAATTAATGTGATTAGTAATGCCATTAAATACAATAAAAAAGATGGTACGATTGAACTTTGGTTAGAAGAAAAAACAATTGATCAAAATCATTCTTGGTTTATTTTCACAATTAAAGATACAGGGATAGGAATAGAAAAAGATTATTTACCTCACTTATTCGAACCATTTTCACGTGAACATCTAGATGCAGGGACACATTATCAAGGAACAGGATTAGGTATGGCTATTACTAAAGAACTTGTGGATTTAATGCAAGGTACTATTGAAGTTGAAAGTGAAGTGAATGTGGGTACTACTTTTAAAATCACTCTCCCTTTTGAACTAGATTTAAAAAAGCATGATCAACAAGTTAAAGTAAGTAAAAATAAACGATTTACAGTTGAAAATGCCCATATTTTAGTTGTTGAAGATAATGAAATCAATTTGGAAATAGCTCGCTTTTTCTTAGAAGAAATCGGTGTGGAGGTTGTGAGTGCTAAAAATGGTAAAGAAGCACTTGATTTATTAATCACTTACCCAAATGGTTATTTTGATTTTATCTTAATGGATATCATGATGCCTGTTTTAAATGGATTAGAAGCGACTAAAGCGATTCGAGCATTAAATCATCCTTATTATCAAACGATTCCGATTATTGCAATGACAGCCAATGCTTTTGTTGAAGATGTAAAAGCTTGTTTAGATGTTGGAATGAATGGCCATATCGCAAAACCAATTGATATGAATCTGCTTTATCAAATCTTAGAAAATTATTTAAAAGACAAAATAAAAAATCCTCAGCTTAAATAGTTGAGGATCTTTTTTTATAAAGTTTCTTTTGTTTTTAACACTACTGGTTGAACAAAACGATAAACCAAAGCACATAAAATACCTTTAATAAAATTAAATGGAAAATAAATAATAAAGATTGCTTGTGCATAAGGTGACATAAAGTTTAAAATGCTAGGAACACTTAAATTAGATCCATATTGACTATTAAAAGCTTGAATATCGACACTAAAAGGTAAATTTGTATACCAAGTTGGTTTATTCATTAAATAAGTCGGTGTTACAAATAAGTAATTAATGATATACATAATTAAAGCAAAAACAAGCATTGTGATGACCATATTAAAAATATATGTTTTTGTTTTACTAGAAAAATGAACTTTTTGATTTAAAAAGTGATAAGTTAAAGCAATAGACATACTTGCAATCATCGCTGTAATTTGTCCAATTCCAAATGGACCAACAGGACCCTTAAATAGTAAAGAAACAATACACTTACCTATACAAACAAAGAGTGTAGGGATGATCCCTAACAGTTCAATTGCAACTAGAACCACAATTTCCGATAAGTCCAAGCTTAGCCATGGAGCAAAAGGATAAGGAATCTCAATTAAATTTAAAATCATTCCTAATGCCATTAAAATGGCTACAAGTACCATTTTTTTTGTTTTCGTATTTTTCACAAATATTTCCCCCTTCATAATAAAAAATACCGTGAAAATACTGATCTTCATGGTAATTCAAACATTTTATATACAAAAAAATGTCATTCTTCCATCTAGACTATACTATCGGTATTGGAATTACACCAATTCATGCCAATATGGCTCGCGGACTTTACCGCCGGTCGGGAATTTCACCCTGCCCTGAAGACCCTTTAAGATTAACACAAAAAAGCCTTGATGACAAGGCTTTCGATTTATAGATTTCTAATCAAATGATAGTCAACGACTATTAATAGTCTCTATTTTAATTTATCATTCTGGTAACGATGGCTCAACTCTAACCCCGCAAACTGTTGCTGACGAAGTGCTTCATAAACAATCATACAAACAGTATTGGACACATTTAGACTACGCACATGTTCATCATTCATCGGAATCCGAATTGCCTTTTCAGCATGGAGCCGCATAAAATCTTCTGGTAAGCCTTTGTCCTCACGACCAAAGATGAAATAATGTTCTAAATTATCATTATAATTTACATTCGAATAGGTCTGATCAGCAAATTTTGAAACCAGGTGGACCTTTCCTCCAGTTGTAGCCTCCATAAACTCATCTAAGCTGTCGTAAAAGCGAACATCTA
>URQL01000050.1 GCA_900550005.1 uncultured Erysipelotrichaceae bacterium | reverse complement strand
GAAGCCTTATGTCAGGCGTGTGATATAGAAGTTAAAGCGCAAATGATTCAAAAATTAGACCATATTGAAAGTGCAACTTATATTGGAACAGGGAAAGTAAAGGAGTTAAAAAATCTTTGTGATGAAGATGATTTAGTTATATTTAATGAAGAATTATCCCCATTACAAGTTACGAATTTAGGTGATCTTTTAGGAGTAGATGTTCGCGATCGAACAGATTTAATACTTAAAATATTTGAATCCAGAGCTAAAACTAACGAAGCTAAGCTTCAAGTAAAAATCGCTAAATATCAATACCTTTTACCTCGTTTAGTCGGAATGAATGAGAGCATGTCTGGACAAATGGGAGGAAGTGGATTTAGAGGCTCAGGTGAAAAGCAAATTGAATTAGATCGTCGCAAAATCCATCGTGAATTACAAAAGGCGAAACAAGATTTAAAACAAATGGTTTTAAGTAGACAAACACAAAGAAATCGTCGAAAAAACAATAAAGAAAAAATCGTCGCATTAGTCGGTTATACCAATAGTGGAAAATCTTCTTTAATGAATTATTTTATTGAACAATCTAAATTAAATGATAAAATTGTTTTACAAAAAGATATGCTGTTTGCGACATTAGAAACATCTACGCGTAAGGTAAAATTAAACAACAACAAGAGTTTTCTTCTTACGGATACCGTTGGTTTTATTAACCAACTTCCTCATCATTTAGTTCAAGCTTTTCGTTCAACTTTGGAAGAGGTCAAAGAAGCAGATTTAATTTTACAGGTTGTTGATAGCTCATCAGCTTATTACGAACAACATATTCAAGTAACAAATCAAGTTCTAGAAGAGCTAGGAGTCGATTTAAACAAGATTCTTTATGTTTATAATAAAATTGATTTAAACCGTTATGCGTATGTTCAAACGAAAGAACCTCATGTTTTTATATCTGTTAAAGAACAAAAAAATATGACAACGCTTATGAAGCAAATGAATGCATTATTATTTGGTGATGATCGTATTATGGAAGTTATTATACCTTATTCTTTGATGGATAAAGTATCGTATTTTTTAGATCATTTCCATGTTCTTAAATATGAATATTTAGATCAAGGAATTTATATGAAAATGGAAGTTGATCCAACTTGGCAAGCATTTTTAGAAAAATATCAGTTCGTGAATTAGGAGGAAAAATAAATGAAATTAGGAGCAATTGAAGCAGGAGGAACAAAATTTGTCGTAGGAATTGGAGATGAACAAGGAAATATTTTTAAAAGAGAAAGTTTCCCAACGACAACTCCTGAGGAAACATTTGAAAAGGTTTATGCTTTTTTTGATCAAGAAGAATTTGAAGCCATTGGTGTAGGGACATTTGGTCCAATCGATTTAGATCCAAATTCTAAAACATATGGGTACATTACAACGACACCAAAACCACATTGGGCACAAGTTGACTTTGTTGGTCGTCTTAAAGAACGTTACCACGTACCTGTAGCTTTTGATACAGATGTTAATGGTGCAGCGCTAGGAGAACTTTATCATGGTGGAGCAAAAGGATTAAAAAGTTGTCTTTATTTAACGATTGGTACTGGAATTGGTGGAGGAGCAGTTGTTGATGGACATTTAGTTCATGGTTTACTTCATCCAGAAATGGGACATATTTTATTAAAACCACATCAAGATGAAACAACAAAAGGATTTTGTCCATTCCATGAATATTGTTTAGAAGGACTTGCTTCAGGACCTGCTATTGAAAAACGTTGGCATCAAAAGGCTTATGATTTACCTGCAGATCATCCTGCTTGGGAAATGGAAGGATATTATTTAGCACAAGCTTTAGTTAATTACATTTTAACCTTGTCACCAGAAAAAATTATTTTAGGTGGGGGAGTTATGAAACAAAAGCAAGTTTTTGGTTTTATTCATAAATACGTAGTTGAAATGTTAAATGGTTATGTACAAAAAGAAGAAATTACAAAACACATTGAAGATTATATCATTTATCCTGTTTTAGGGGATAATGCAGGGTTAGTAGGAGCATTATCTTTAGCAGCAGATTTATTTAAGGAATAACAAATAATGAAGTTACAAGTTACAAAAGAAGCTTATTTACTTGATTATTTAATCGAAAATGAACATCGCTATTTAAAGAAAGATTTAAAAAACTTTTTAACTAAAGGAAGAATAATGGTTAATGGACAAGTTCAAACTTACTATCGTTATCTTTTACATCCTCAAGATATCATTGAATTAGCGAAAACAACAAAAAGTAAACTTCCTTTTGAAATTATCTACGAAGATCAAGAATTGATCGTTATTAATAAACCATCTGGCTTACTTTCAATGGCGAGTGAAAGAGAAAAAACGAAAACCGCTTATCATTTAGTCAGTGAATATATTAAACAAGAAAATAAAAAAGCGCGTTTATTTATTATTCATCGTTTAGATCAAAATACTTCAGGTGTTTTAATGTTTGCGAAAAATGAAAAAATCAAAAATGATTTGCAAGCTTCTTGGAACGATTTAGTTTTAAAACGTGGTTATAAAGCTATCGTTGAAGGTAAAATGAAATCGAAAGAAGGAACCATTCAAACTTATTTAAAAGAAACAAAAACACAACTTGTTTATTCGAGTAAATTTAAAGAGGGTAAACTTGCCATTACACATTATAAGACTTTAAAAGAAAATGGACGTTATACCTTGTTAGAAGTGTATTTAGATACAGGAAGAAAAAATCAAATTCGTGTCCATATGCAAGAGTTAGGTCATCCTATTATTGGCGATACAAAATATGGAGCAAAAACAAACCCAATTAAAAGATTAGGGTTACATAGTCATAAATTAGAATTTGTTCATCCTTATACTAAAAAAATTATGTTATTTGAAGCAAAAGAACCTGAAAGTTTTAATCTGTTATTTAGGAAAGGAAAATAAAGCATGAATCGTGTTAACATCATTTCAAATCAAGATGGAACTTTACTTAGTATTATGTATTTTGAAGTAACCAACCCTAAAGGAATTGTTCAAATCGTTCATGGTATGTGTGAACATAAAGAACGTTACAAAGAGCTTCTTCACGTTTTAGGCGAAAATGGGTATATTGGGATCATTCATGATCACCGTGGGCATGGGCAAAGCGTTAAAAAAAATAAAGATTTAGGTTATTTTGGCGAAAATGGAGCTAGAGATATGGTTGATGATGTTTATCAAGTAAATCAATGGATCCATCAAAAATATCCTTCTTTACCTATTTATTTATTAGGCCATTCAATGGGCTCTTTGGTTGCACGTGTTTATTTACAAAAGTATGAAAGAAGTATCTCAGGACTCATTGTTTGTGGTAGTCCAAGTTATAACCCTTTAGCAAGTTTAGGAATTCCTTTGACAACTTTTTTAGAAAGAAAAAAAGGAGTATATTATCGTAGCCCTTTTGTTCATCGTATTGCTTTTGGTTTATATAATCGTAAAATTAAAGATGCTAAAAGTGAGCACCAATGGATTTGTAGTGATGATGAAGTTGTTAAACAATATGATAAGGATCCTTTATGTAATTTTATGTTTACAGTTAATGGATATCATGCATTATTTACATTAATGAAATGGACTTACTCTAAGAAATACTATCATCCTCGTAAACCTCATCTACCTATTTTATTTATTAGTGGAAAAGAGGATCCATGTTTAGTAAGTGAAAAGAAATTTGATGGAGCTGTAGATTTTATGGCTGATCAAGGGTATGATCAGGTTGAAAGTATTTTATATCCAAAAATGCGTCATGAAATTTTAAATGAAACACATCGCCAAATTGTCTATAAAGATTTAATACAATTTTTAAATTCAATCAATCAGTCTAATTATTAGGCTGATTTTTAATCTTGAAAGGGGGATTTTATGCGTTTTATACATATCAGTGATTTACATTTAGGAAAATTTGTACATGGTAAATCCATGTTGAAATTACAAAAAGAAGTGTTAAATGAGTTAGTTAACTATATGACTCAAGAAAAAATTACGACCATAGTGATTGCTGGCGATATTTATGATCGACTTGTTCCACCGGTAGAAGCTGTTGAATTATTTGATGATTTTCTTGGTTGTTTAATCAATGACCATCAAATCAAAGTTCTTATGATCAGTGGTAATCATGATAGCAATGAAAGATTACATTATGCGAGTTCTATTTTAAGAAAAAATGGTTGTTTCGTTTCAACAAACATAAAAAAGGGAATAGATGTTGTTGAAATGGAAGATGAATATGGAAAAATTCGTTTTTATCTCCTACCTTTTATTAAACCAGGAGATGTTAAAGAAGTGTATTCTGATGAAAAAATCAAAACGTATCAAGATGCCATTGCTCTATTGCTTACAACACAACCACTTGATTTGACTTGTCGCAATGTTTTAGTTACGCATCAATTTGTTGCAGGAAAGAAAGATTTAATTCGTAGTGAATCAGAAAGTATGCAATATGTAGGTGAAGCACAAATGGTTGGCGTAGATCTTTTTGATGATTATGATTATGTTGCTCTAGGACATATCCATGCTTTTCAAAAAGTAGGGAAAGAAAGCATTTGTTATAGTGGATCTTTGCTTCGCTATTCCTTTGATGAAGTAAAACAAACAAAAGGTTTTTTAGATGTTGAAATCAAGAAAAAGGGAGATATAACTTACCAATTTGTTTCATTTCATCCAAGTTTAACTTTAATGACTTATCAAGGTTACTTTAATGATTTTATGGATGAAAAACAAAACATAATTAAAAACAAAAATGACTATATTGCTTTTGAATTATTAGATACTTCTCTTATACCAAATGCTATGGATACACTAAGAACCTATTATCCAAATGCACTCAAATTAACTTATGCTATGCTTGAAAAAAATACAACTTATCAAAGTCAAAGTCGGACTTCTTTAAAACAAAAATCGGATACAGAACTTTTTGGTGACTTTTATAAAATGATCAAGGATCAATCTTTATCATCAGAAAGTCAAAAAATTATTGCTGAAATGTTGATGGAGGAAGAATTATGAAACCATTACAATTAGAAATATCTGCTTTTGGTCCTTATCAAAATAAAGTGATGATTGATTTTCAACTTCTTGAAGATGGTTTGTTTTTAATTACAGGACCAACTGGTGGAGGAAAAACAACTTTATTTGATGCAATTATTTTTGCTTTGTTTGGCGAAGCTAGTGGTTCAAGTCGAGAAGCAAAAACGTTACGTTGTGATTTTGCTAGCGATAAAGTTGAAACCTATGTTGATCTCACTTTTGAATTACATCATCAAATCTATCGTATTTTAAGGAAACCACAATATTTAAAAAAAGGAAGAAAAAGTCCAGTTCCATCGAGTGTTGATTTTTTACTTCCTGATGGTAAGCATATTACCAATAGTAAAGAAGTCAGTCAAAAAATGAATGATTTACTTGGTGTTGATGTTCATCAATTCAAACAAATTGCAATGATTGCTCAAGGAGAATTCACAAAACTTATTTTTGCATCAAGTGATGAAAAAGAGAAAATATTTAGAAAATTATTTGGTACAAAAAAATATGAAGATTTTGAATTTGCACTTAAAGAACGTTATTTGCACTTAAAAAATAAAATGGACACGACCATGATCCAAATTCAAACTTTACAAAATCAAATGGATTATCCACCACAAGCAAATACAAAATCTTATATTGAATATGTCGATGAACAGATTCACCAGCAAAAAGAAGCATTAGATCAACAAAATGAACAAATCCAAAGTCTTTTAAAACAAGTAAATCAAATTAAAGAACAATTACAAAAAGATCAACTTCACAATCAAAATCTAAAAAAATACCAAGCTTTACAATTAGAACAAAGTGTACTTTCAAAAAAGTATGAGGAAATGAAACAATTAGAAAATGATTTATTTTATCTTATACAAATTGAACCTCTTTGTTATCAGGAAAAAGAAATCGTTGATTTAGAAAATCAAATTAAACAACTAGCTAAGAAAAAGCAAGAAGTTTATAATTTGCTTCAAGAAATTTTAAAAAGCGAAAAACAACAAGAGCTAGAAACACGAACACTTCCACTTTTACAAAACAACGTGCAAAATTTACTTTTAGAAAAGCAAAAGCAAGAAACTTCTCTAGAAGAAATTAAGGTCTATGAAAAAGTGAAACAAGAAGTTCAAAAAACTTCTTTAACTTTAAAAAATCAAGAAAGAGAAATTGATGAATTAAAAGGCTTACTTGAGCAAAAGACGCTTACTTTAAATCATTATCAACAAGTCATAAGTAAAGAAGCAACGCTTCAAAAAGAATACTTTGATGTAAAAGAACAAATCCGTCAGGATGAGGAACTCTTAAAACAAATTCAACAATTTCACGAAGTGAAAGAAAAAGAGAAAAAATTACAACAACAAGAACAACTTGCTTTACAAACTTACCAAACGCATTTTCAGCAATTTCAAGTTGATCAACAAAATTTATTAAAAGAAGAGAATCAATTTTTACTTGCCCAAGCAGGTTACTTAGCACAGGATCTAAAAGAACAAGAACCTTGTCCAGTATGTGGTTCTTGCCATCATCCTCATTTAGCTTCATTACAAGCATCATTTTTAACTAAAAAAACGTTAGATATGCATAAAAAAGCAAATGAAAATAAGAGAAATCTTTATTTACAAGATCACCAAACACTTCTTAAAGTACAACAAGAGATGAAATTTAATCAGCAACAACTTGATTTATATAATTTTGAACAAGAAGATGTACATCTTTTAGAACAAGCAACGCGTACAAATCAAGAAAATAGATTAATCCATCGCCAAGAAATTGAAAAAGAACTCCAATCTCTAAAAGTGTTAGAAGAAAAAAAACATGGTTTAGAAATTGCATTACAAAAATTTCAAACTGAATTTGATCAGAAAACTTCATTTTTACAACAAACTAAAGATACTTTGACAAAGTTAAATTCTCAGTTAGAATTGTACCCTTATGATGAACATTCTTTAGAAACGATTACGTTAAAACAAAAAGAAACTCTTTTGAAAATAAAACAAATACAAGCACAAATCGCTAAGATTCAAGAGGAACAAAGTAAGTTGCAAGAACAAAAAGCGAATTTATCAGGGAGTTTAAAAATGTATGATGAAGAATACGAACAAACTTTAAATCGCCATGATTTAATGAAAGCTAAATTTAAAAATGATTTAAATAAAATAATGAGTGAAGAAAGTTATATCTTTTATAAGATAAAACTTGAGCATAAAGAAGAATATCAACAAACTTTAAATCATTATCAAATGCAAGTTCAAACAAATCTTGCTTTATTAAATCAAACCAAAAAAGATCTTCATCATTTTGATTTGATTGATTTAACAAAATATCAACTTCAAATTCAAAAATTAGAAAAAGATTATGAATTAAAACAAAAAAATTATCAAGATGCTTATAGTCATTATAAACAAAATGATCAATTGCTTAAAAAAATTGAAAAAAGTTATCAGACAATACAAAATAGTGAAGAAGATTATTATCGCTATTATGATTTATACCAAACCACGACAGGGAATAATTCTAAAAAACTTTCCTTTGAACGTTATATCTTAGCTGTTTATTTTGAACAAATTCTACAAAATGCGAATGTTCGTTTTAAACAAATGACTGATTCTCGTTATGAAATGATGCGTAAAGAAGAAAAGAGTTCTCGTCAGTCTGGATTGGATATTGTTGTCCAAGATTATGAAAGTGGTACAATTCGGGATATTAAAACGTTATCAGGAGGAGAAACATTTAAGGCAGCTTTATCTCTTGCTTTAGGTTTATCTGATATGATTCAAAGTGAACAAGGTGGAATTGAGCTGAATACACTATTTATTGACGAAGGATTCGGTTCTTTGGATAGTGAATCTTTATCTCAAGCTTTGAATGTGTTACTGCAATTACAAGATCATTCAAAAATGATTGGAATTATTAGTCACGTTCAAGAATTACAAGAACAAATCGATCATCAAATCCTTATTAAAAAAGATCCAGTTGGCTCTCATATTGAAATAAAATAAAAAAGGCCCTTTAGTTTTTTAAGACTAAAGGGTTATTTTGTACCTATTTTTTTTGCGTGATTGAAAGGGAAAAGAACATAGCCACCATGTCCAACAAAATCATCAAAAGTAAACGTTCCTAAAATACGTGAATCCGCAGAAACTAAACGATTATCACCGAGGACAAAATATTCACCTTCAGGTACAGTATATTCAAAATCTTCGGTAAATAAATCTGCATGCTGCTTAATTTTTTCTTCCTTAATATAATCTTGATCTAAATAAGGTTCGTCATAAGCAACACCATCGATGTAGAGTTGATCATTTTCATATTTAATGGTTTCACCAGGGAAGCCGATTAGACGTTTGACGATTTTTTCATTGAGTTTGTCACAATCAAGGACAACGACATCAAAGCGTTGAAGATTTTCCTCTTTTAAATCATAGACTTTGATGATGGATAAATCATTGTTGTCTAAATAAGGATACATTGATTTTCCACTAACAATAACTGGATTAATTACTTTATTACAAACAAAGAGTGTGACGATTGCAACTAAAATTAATTCTAAAATTGTTTTAACTGTTTCATTTAAAAACTGATTTTTTTTCTTCATTATTTCGCCTCTTTCTTAATTATCATACACTATTTTTATTCCTTTGACAAATAAAAAAACTAACTGAAAAGTTAGCTTATGACAAATGGTGCCCTTATGGTTCTGGTATAACAACCATTATAAGCAATAAATTATAGGTAGTAATAACTACTAACTAAAATTTGTATAACATGATTTTATTAAAATTAACCAACATTTTAATATTTTAAGTAAATAAAATGATATAATAGGAACTGAAAGACAAATAGTAATTTTTATGGGAGGTTAATTATATGGAAAAGAAAAAAAGAAAGTACAAATAATTTAATATCAAGAATAAAAACAAGAGCTAATGCAGACAAAAATGCTGAAGTAAAGAAAAGTTCAGATAGTTTAATATTAAGAATAAAAAGAAGAGCAAATGCTGATAAAAATAAAGATAGAGAAAGATAAATTACAATTAATGGAGGAAACTAATTATGGGATTATTTGATAAATTTATGAAAAAAGAAACTGTTGATTGGAAAAATGCTTATATAGGAAATCCGAATTTTTATAGAGGAAAAGATGGTAAGCCGTTTGGTGCATTTGCACTAACAGAAAATACCTTAACTTCACTTACGAAGAATCCTAGGGCATTATATAAAATTGATGATACAGAAGTTGATGAATGGAAATTAATGCTTGTAAGTACAACTAATAATGGAGTTTTAGGAGATATAGATTATTATAAGGCAATAAATAAACTAATGAAGTTTGTTATTGATGAAAAGGATAATAATATTTTAATTAGAGGACTATCATTAAAAGAATTAAATGAAGTATTGAAATAATTACAAATTACAATTTATCGTTGAGATCAACTTTAATAGTTGGTCTTTTTTACTTTTTATTAATAGGATGATTTTATATATAAATATTAGTATACGAGAAAAAGCAGGATAAGAAACTTGTGCAACTATGCTAAACTTTTCCTTATTTCATAAGGGTTTAGTGTTACACAAGACTGATTTCGTACTTACGAAATTCAACCTACTTTGTAGGATGATATTAGGATGACACTAAAGTTATACCTTATAAAATAAAGATTTTAATATTTATTAAATCATCCTATTTGGTTATTTTTTGTAAAATTTATAGGATGATTAAAGACTAACATAATTTTATCTATGTTAGTCTTTCTTTTTCTAATTTGTCAAATAGTTTCTAATAAAAGACTAGATATTGCTTCCTTTATTGGTTTTATGTTGTATCATTTATTTTTAGTTTGTCAAACCATATTAGTTCATTTTTAAGTATTGTTCTAAATCTTTAAACTTAATTTTGTTATTATAACCGTTTATAAAGATATTTTCACTATCTTCAAATATTAAGTAGTCATTGCCTTTTAACTTTCAAAATATAGGGTTTTACATAGGCTATACTAGTATTTTTAAGATTTATAATATATTCATTAGTAAATGAATATTCCACATAAGCAAACTTACATATCATTTCAACCTTTCTTTTTAATTCTT
>URQL01000049.1 GCA_900550005.1 uncultured Erysipelotrichaceae bacterium | reverse complement strand
TAAATGTCCAGAAAGTTATACCGGACAATTCTTAAAACCATTATTAGAAAAATAGCAGGGAGGAAACAAAATGTCAACAAAATCAATTACAGTTAAAGCTCTGTTTGAACATTATCCAGAGTTAGTACAAGTTACAGGTGATGAAAAATCTTTAGAAAGATTAATTAAAATTCCAGAAATCAATCGTCCAGGGTTAGAATTAGTAGGCTTTTTTGAACATACTGATTTTAGAAGAATTGTTATTTTTGGGGAAAAAGAAATCTCTTTTATTGCTCATATGTCTAAAGAAGATCAACATACACGTTTTTGTAAGATTTTAAATGAAGATACACCGATGTTGATCATTGCTAAAAATTATGATTGTCCACCAATTTTAAAAGAAATTGCGATTGAAAAGAATTTCCCAATCTTTTTAACAAAACATCGTACAGGACGTTTTTCAACAAATATTACTGCTTATTTAAGTGAACAATTAGCTCCAGAAACATTAATGCATGGTGTATTTTTGAATATTTATGGTAAAGGAGTTATTATTAAAGGGGATAGTGGAATCGGTAAAAGTGAAATTGCTTTGGAATTAATTAAAAGAGGGCATTTACTTATTGCAGATGATGCTGTTGAACTTTACCAAATTGGTCAACAAATTGTTGGAAAATCACCAACCGTATTACAAAACTTACTTGAAATTCGTGGAATTGGGGTTATCGATGTTGTTAAAATGTTTGGTGTAGGTGCCATCATGGAAAAAGATAATGTCGATATGATCGTTCAATTAGAAAGATGGATTCCAAGTAAAGAATACACACGTATTGGTATTGAAGATCAACAAGTAGTAGAAAAAGTCTTAGGTGTTGATATTGATAAATTAGTTGTACCTGTTACAGGTGGAAGAAATATGTCTGTTGTTATCGAAGCTGCCGTAATGAATAAACGTTTAAAAGAATTAGGTTATGATAGTTCTAAAGAATTTGTTAATCGTATTTTAGCGAATATTGAAAAAGAGAAAGGACAAAATAACTAATGGAATTCTTTCCTAGTCGTACTGTAATGGTCTCTATTGGACCATTAACGGTTACTTGGTATGCTTTCTTGATTTTACTTGGAGCTTGTTTAGCTTACGGTATTTCTAAAAAACGTATGGATAAGCGGGGATATCCTGATTTCCCTTTTTCTGATTTCTTTATTAATGTTTTGTTATTAGGAATTATTGGTGCAAGAATTTGGTATTGTATTTTTACTTATCCAGAATATTATGCAAATGATCCTTTAGGTGTTTTTAAAATTTATGAAGGGGGCTTGGCGATTCAAGGCGGAGTCATTGTTGTTTTGATTTATTCCATCTATTTTATGAAAAAACACCAAGTTCCTTTCTTAGTTGCCGGTGATGCGATCATGCCAACCGTATTGATTGCTCAAGCAATTGGACGTTGGGGAAATTTTGTTAATCAAGAAGCCTATGGACAAATTATTACGGAAGCAAAAATAAATGCATACCATTTGCCTAGTTTTATAAAAAATGGTATGTATATAAATGGATACTATCGTCAACCGACATTTCTTTATGAGTCTGTATTAAACATCATTGGATTTTTATTGATTGTTTTTGTAGTAAGTCGAATCTTTAAAAAAGAAGGATGTCAGTTCTATGCTTATTTTATTTGGTACGGAATTACACGTTTTATTGTCGAAACTTATCGTAGTGATTCTTTAATGTTAGGATCCATTAAAATGGCACAACTTACTTCGGTTGTATTTATAGTATTAGGAATTATAGGAATGATTACAATTTATTATAAAGATAGGAAGGATCAACAAAATGTATGATGTAATTATTATTGGTGCTGGACCAGCAGGACTTAGCGGCGCATTGTATTGTTCGCGTGCAGGATTAAATACGCTTATTTTAGATGCTGGAGCACCTGGTGGAAAATTAAATTTAACGGCTGAAATCGAAAATTATCCTGGTTATAAGGAAGTGGCAGGACCAGAACTTGCTTATGAAATGTTTGAACATGCTACAAAATTTGGGGCAACCTATGAATATGGTCAAGTACAAGAAATTATTGATTTAAAAGATCATAAAAAGGTGATCTGCGATGAAGGAGAATATGAAGCTAAAGCTGTACTTATTGCTAGTGGTACAAAAGAAAGAAAAATGAATATTCTTCATGAAGAAGAAATGACGGGTAGAGGCGTATCTTATTGTGCTGTTTGCGATGGTGCTTTCTTTACCGGAGAAGAGGTTGCTGTAATCGGTGGAGGAAACTCTGCTTTAGAAGAAGCAATGTATCTTACACGTTTTGCTAGTCATGTCCATCTTATTGTCCGTCGAGATGTTTTTAGAGCGGATAATATTGTTCAAGAAAAACTTAAAGAAAATGATAAAATTATTGTTCATTTTAATCAAAAACCAGTTGATTTACAAATCAATGAACAAGAAAACAAAGTATCTGGACTTATTTTAGAAGATACAAGAACAGGAGAACATTCTGTTTTACCTATTGCCTGTGTATTCCCATTTATTGGTTTAGATCCAATTAGTGATTTTGCAAGTAAATTAAATATTACTAATGAACAAGGGTATATTATTACGGATGAAAATATGAAAACGAGTTGTGATGGTATTTATGCAGCTGGAGATGTTCGAGAAAAATTCTTACGTCAAGTTGTTACTGCAACAAATGATGGAGCTATTGCTGCTCAAGCGATTTTCCATGATTGTTTTGAATAATTGAAAAAAGCGAGTTATCGCTTTTTTTTTTCGTATACAATAAAACAGAGGTGGTGATACGATGATTTTAGATCAACTCAATGATATTCTTTATAATACCGACCATCAGGATTTAAATCACTTAATTGCTAAGTATCTAAAAAAGAATTTTGCAAGTTTACCAGATAGGAATATTGAAGATTTAGCACGTTCCTGTTTTGTATCAAAAGCAAAGATCTCAAATTATGTAAAAAAATTAGGGTTTAGTAGTTTTATTGAATTTAAAGATGAATGTAAAAAAGAAGCTTTACAACAAACTTATCTTTTAGAAACCTATCAAGAAAATATTAAACTCCATTATTTAGATCATCTAATGTTATCCTTACAAAATATTGAATCAAGTTTAAAGCAAATGGATGTGGATAAGTTAAATGACCTTATTAAAAGGATGACAAAATGTGAAAAGATTTATCTTTTTGGTTTAGGTTATAATCATTTATTATGCCAATATTTGCAAGGTGAATTTGATTTGTTGTATAAGGAAATCATTGTACTAGATGAAAGATTAAGTAAAACTTATAGGATCACAAATCAAGATTTATTGATCATGATCAGTGTGGATGGATTAGAATTAGTCAGTAAAAAAAGACATTTACAAAAATTACAACAAATGTCACCAAATGTTATACTTTTAACGACATCCCCTTATCCTCAAGAGTTTGATTCATATTTTACAAATCGTTTAGTTTTAGATGGTAAGGATAAAGAATTAAATGATCGTAAGTTTATAATGCGTTATTTAATGGATGTGATTATTCGACGTTATCAATATCTTTATGATTAATGTCAAATTTTTTCACGAATTGTGAAATAACAAGTATTTTTATTCACTCTTGTTTATAATACTTCTTGAGGTGATCGTATGAATATAGCTGTTATAGGAGCGAATGGTAACTTAGGTAAAAGCGTTGTTGAATTGGCAACAAAAAAAGGATTGAATGTAAAAGCATTTGATTATGTTGGTGGAGATTCCATCATCCAAAAGAGTTTATTTGATTTAACTAAAGAAGATTTAAAAGATGTGGATGTTGTGATTTCAGCTTATGGTAGTGGTCTTAAGAGTGATCCTACTTTAAATAAAAAAGCGTTTGAAAAATATATTGAATTATTAGATCATACTTCTACGTATCTTATTACGATAGCAGGTGCAGGTAGCTTGTATTGTGATAATACGCATACGCTATTTGAGTATCAATTAGATTCTCATCCAGCAAAATTAAAAGAGATTTCTCATCAAATTTGTTTAGGAGTAGATCAATTACAAAAACATTTAGATTTTAATTGGTGTGTTGTATGTCCTTCTCGTTTCTTTGATTTAAGTGGAAAATTGAGTTCAAGTTTTACGATAGGGACAAATCGTGAAATTATTTATAATGAACAAGGTAAAAGTTATGTGAGTTATTTAAATTTAGCTAAGGCCATGGTAGATGAAGCGATTAGTCCTCATTATACACATAAAGTCATTACAGTAGCTTCATTACAGGAGGATGAATATGAAAGAATTTGATAATCAAGTTGTGGTTATAACGGGTGGAACCAGTGGAATTGGTAAAGCAACAGCGAAAAAATTTATTGATGAAGGTGCTACTACTGTTTTACTTACAGTGGATTCTAACGAAATCATCGATCAAGCTTTGCAAGAATTAGGTAAAAAGGCTTATGCTTACACTTTAGATGTGAGTAACGAACAAGAAGTCGAGAAAGTATTCACACAAATTGTGGAAAGATTTAAGAAAATTGATGTAGCTTTCAATAATGCTGGAATTGGTCCGGATGGTAAGCGTATACCCTATCAATCTTTGGTAGAAGTAGAAACTTCAACATGGGATAAGATCATGGACGTGGACTTAAAAGGCGTATTTCTTTGTATGAAGTGGGAGTTAACACAAATGATCAAACAAGGACATGGTGCTATTGTGAATACTTCTTCGATTGGTGGTTATAAGATGGCACCAGGATTTAATGCTTATGGTGTCGCTAAAGCAGGGGTGATTGCTTTAGGGCAAATGGCAGCAATTGAAAATGCGAGTAAAAATATACGTGTTAATACCATTTGTCCAGGACCTACTCAAGGGACACAACTTACAAATAATTCATTTAGCGCAAATCCAAATGAAAAAGAAATGTTAGAAAGTCATGTGATCCCAATGAAAAAATTAGGACTTGTTGAAGAAGTCGCAGATGCAGTATTATGGTTATGTTCAAGTAAAGCAAGTCATACTACAGGCCAAACTTTGTTTATTGATGGTGGCATGCACATTGTATAAAGGAGGGAGAAAGAAATGTTTCGTCATGTATCTGTTTTTACGTTAGAAAATAAAGAAGAATTAGATCATTTTGTTTCTATGCTTAAAGCTGTAGGAAGAGAATGTCCAACAATCAGTCATAGCGAAGTGGGGGTTAATTTTGGTGTGGGACCAAAGGAAGGACCAGGACCTGAATTTGGTGATGTTATTCAAATCATCGATTTTAATACAAAAGAAGAATTAGAACGTTACCCAAGTACTTCGCAACATAGACACTTAGTTGAAGCTGGACCAAAGTTAGTTAAAGTGAGTGCGATTGATTACGAAATCCGCTAGGTTTTCTTTGACAAACGGAATGATTTCTAGTATCCTTATATCGTTTGATGAGGATACTTTTTAATTTTGGTAAAAGAGTATATAATAGAAAGTAGGGAGGGATCATCATGGAAAAAACACAAGTTGTTATGGTTACAGGATTATCAGGAGCAGGGAAAACAAGTTGTATGGCAGTGTTTGAAAATTTAGGTTTTCAATGTATTGACAACTTTCCTGTGGAATTATTAGAGGAATTTGCAATCCTGCTAAAAACTTCAAAAGAATATACAAAAGTGGCTTATGCTGTTCGTTTACAAGATGCTTTACAAGCCAATCAAATTTTATCTAACTTAGATTGGATCGATTTATCAGTATTATTTTTAGATGCTAATGATGATATTTTACTTACACGTTATAAACAAACAAGAAGAACACATCCGTTATTAATTAGTTCTGATGCTTCTTCTTTATTAGAAGCGATTCGTTTAGAAAGAGAAATTGCACAACCCGTTAAAGAAATATCACAAAAAACAATTGATACGGGGATGATGAAAATAAATAAACTCCAACAAACTTTAGAAGATTACTATTTACATAGTGAAACCGATCCATTTAGAATTAGCTTTGTGTCTTTTGGGTATAAACATGGTATTCCTAAAGATTTGGATTTAATGTTTGATGTACGTTTTTTACCAAATCCATATTACATTGAAGAATTAAGAGAAAAAACAGGAAATGATAAAGAAGTTTATGATTATGTGATGGAAAAAGAAGAAACAAAAGAATTTGTAGCGATGCTTACACCAACACTTGATTATTTCTTTAAAAATTTTGAACAAGAAGGAAGAATGCATTTAGTGGTAGGAATTGGGTGTACAGGTGGACAACATCGTTCTGTAACACTTACCAATTATTTTGCTGACCATTATTCAAAAATTTATTCTGTACGTCGTTTACATCGAGATGCAGATCATTAAGGGGGAAGGCTATGATTTCGTTTTCGAGAGAAGTCAAAGAAGAAATCGTTTTTAATGATTTCGATTTATGTTGCTCAAAAGCTATATTAGCGGCACTAATCAAAATTAATGGAACCTTATCTTTATCTCATGCCGGGATGATGATTGATATTCGTACAGAAAATGCGAAAATTGCATCTAAGATCCATAAAATATTAAAAGAAGTTTATCAACCTCATATCGAGTTTAAAGTATTAAGAAAAATGAAATTAAAAAAGAATAATATCTATGTCGTTAAATCAAATAAAGCTAAAGAGATCCTAGATGATTTAGGTTTATATGCTGGTTTTGGATTAACGGATGTTCCTCAAGGAGCAATTACAAGTAAACAATGTTGTAAAAGAGCATTCTTAGCCGGTGCTTTTTTAGCGACAGGTAGTGTTAATCATCCTTCAACTGCAAATTATCATTTAGAAATTAGTGTGACTAATGAAGAACTCGCAAGCTTTATTCAATATTTAATGAATCAATTTGATTTAAATGCAAAAGTGATCACGAGAAGAAATCGTTACATTATTTATTTAAAATCTGCAGAAAAAATCGGTGATTTTTTAGGGTTAGTCGGAGCTCAAAATTCTTATATGTCTTATGAAAGTATTCGTATTGACCGTGATTTTATTAATAATATCAACCGATTAGAAAATTGTGAAATTGCTAATGAAGTTAAAACGGTAAATGCAGCTAACCAACAAATCAAGGATATTCAAACGATTGAAAAATATTCTAGTCTTGTTTTATTAGATGAAAAAACACAAGCGATTGCTCGTGTACGATTAAAATATCCAGATGTCAGTTTAAGTGAACTTGCTATATTATATGAAGAAGAAACTGGACAAAAGATTTCAAAATCAGGATTACATCATCGCTTTAAAAAGATAAGTGAAGAAGCAAAAAAACTTACTGTAATGGAGAATAATAATGAATATTGAATCTAAATTTGGACTAAGAGTTCGCTATTTAAGAACACTTAGAAATTGGTCACAAGAAGAATTAGCTTTTCGTTGTGCATTATCTAAAAATTACATCTCGGATGTTGAAAGAGGAACACGTAATATCACATTAAAAGTCGTGGAAAAGATAGCTAAAGGATTTGAAATCCCAATTTTTGAATTATTTATGTTCTAGTTCATTTAAAGTTAAAAATGTCTTGTTAATATTTCAAAAAAAGAGGAAGGATGTTGTCTATGCGCAATTATTTATATTTATTTTTAATCGGTTTTGCACTTATTATTTTATTTAGTCTATTATTCCGTTATGGTTGGGTATTACTTGTAATCTGGTTACTTGTTATGGTTGCACGTTTTATCCATAGTTTATTCCATAAAGAAGAACAAACTCAAGAAAAAACTTATACGACTTATGAAGATCCAAATGATTATTATCAAGACACGAATGATTATTATGATTCATCTTATTCAAGTAATTCATCAAGTGATATTATTGATGCAGATTATAAAGTGGTTGATGAAGAAGAATCATCAAATTAAGCCTAACTTGGTAATTTAAAATAATTGGGATTTTCTTTATTCCATAATTTGAAAGGATATTGTGTAGTATGTGGACTCTCTCGGGTGGAGAGTCCACTTTTTATTTTACTAGTTGTCATGTCATAACTTTATATCTTTTTTTACTTAAATATTTTGAATGCTTAATTTCTTGATATAAAAAAAACGAGCATTTATTTTCGCTCGTTTTTTTTGTAAGTAAATAATAATACAGTAAATACTGATGTAATTTGTATTAACATGTCTAGTGTTTTATAATTATATGCTAAAGGTTGGCATAGGTGACCTGCAATAAAACAACCTAAAAATATAAAGAAAATTAATAATTTTTTATGCTTTATTTTGTAATATGAAAAACACATTATCAGAATTAATAGTCGTATACTAAGAGCAATATAAAACCTCATTTTGACTTATAAACACCTTCACCATAAGCACTACCTGGAGTTTTAGCAGTAGGGTAAGTACGCCATACATCAAGACAAGAAGTATAGTACCAAGAACCATGATAAGATGTTTTATATGAAATTTCTAAAATTCCTCCGTTAATACTAAGTGCCTGATTAACAACATCTTTATCAACGGCAGCAGCAGAATCAATAGCATACAAGAAAATATTTCCTATTACTCCTGCCATTGTTGTACCAAAAGCTCCTTTTAAGGCTGCTGTTAATGCAGTTCCTGCAAGTCCTGCCCTTAGATGTGATGTTAATACACTTAATTGAGATGAATTGTTTAATACAGCGGAAAGTTTTTGAGTATCGGCATTGTTAACATACGAAATACCCAAGATTACAAGAGCATAGTCTGAGCTAGTTCCTGGTCCACCATGAGTATAATTCCAAATTCCCCCATTGGTTTGATTATAATAGGATGTTCCAGTTAATGTACCTGAAAAATCGACTGCAGGTATTACTGTTGGTTGCACAGCTTCTTTAGCTACATTATCAAACATTTCTTTATAAGTACTATTTCCAAATAATATGTAAGGATCATCGAAAGTTCCTGTACCACCAATAATATATTGTGATATATCTTCTTCAACAGCATTAACTTTTTTTAAATTAAAACCAAATGAACTGATAATCAAACATATAGATAAACTATATTTCAAAAAAGTTTTTATGATTTTCTTCATTTTTATTCTCCTGGTATATTGTAATTGATCCATCTAACTAGTCAGTTACAATATACTTTTTCTTTCTTTCAACTTTTATCAACCGTAGTTGATTATGTTTTTATTTTTTTTAACCTCTTTATTATTACCATGGGTACCAATCCTCCCTTCATTAATATTGAAAATCTCCACAATCGCCATTTAGTGAAAACGGTTTCTTTCCATAGCTCTAAGATAACATATGTAAACCATTTAATCAACAAGTATTTTTTGCGTAAAATAAATCCTCAATAAAATGTTTTAAAGCCTCTTTTTAGGAGTTATTAACATTATTTTGAAATTATCAACTTTTTTTCTACGATATAATATATAGATCAAAAGAAAGAATATTAAATACTAACGGAAAGACAACTTTCTTTGGATTATCTGACAGAGTAACATTAAAATCAGAAAAATAGTTTATTATGAAGAAGACCATAGATTATATTGGCTTAATACATTAATTGGTAATATAAAAAATAATATTACTGGTATATATCATGTAGTAACTAAATGTGATTTACCCTTGTTTTTAAATGAGCAAGAGTGGCGTTTCAATCATAGATGTACAGGAATAAATTTAATGAATAAAATACAAAAATATATTTTAAAATTGCATCCATGTCCTAAAAAATCGATTATTACTGTACTAAATTTATCTGAACCCTACTACACACATGTGTCAGATGGTTAATTAAGTAAAATTTTAAAATAAAAATGTGAAAAAAAGATAAAAAATGAACCTGTCGTTATTTTAGATCCTCCCTAATTTTAGGCTTTTTTTATTTGTAATGAAAAAAACTCTTGACATGAAGTTTACTTCATGGATTATGCTTTTACTGTATGAAACTAGGGAGGATTAGGATGAAAGAGAAAAAACAAATAGATATGTTACATGGCTCTTTGTGGGATAAAATTATGTTATTTGCTTTACCACTTGCAGCCAGTTCAATATTACAACAATTATTTAATGCAGCAGACATTGCTGTTGTTGGACAATTTTCTGGAAGTGAAGCCTTAGCTGCGGTTGGGGCGAATAGTGCGATCATTAACTTGCTTGTTAACTTATTTGTCGGTTTGTCTGTTGGGGCAAACGTTGCTGTTGCATCGTTTGTTGGACAAAATAATAAGGAAAGAGTAAGCAAAGCGGTACATACTTCTATTTTA
>URQL01000048.1 GCA_900550005.1 uncultured Erysipelotrichaceae bacterium | reverse complement strand
GAGCTGAACCGATTAATTTTCCGTTTAATTCTGGGATAACTAATCCGATAGCTTTTGCTGCACCAGTTGAGTTAGGAACGATGTTAACTGCAGCTGCACGAGCTCTTCTTAAGTCACCTTTTCTATGAGGTCCGTCTAATACCATTTGGTCACCAGTGTAAGCATGAACTGTTAACATGATACCAGATTTGATTGTAGCTAATTTGTTTAAAGCGTTAGCCATTGGAGCTAAACAGTTAGTTGTACAAGAAGCTGCTGAGATGATTGTATCTTCTGCAGTTAATACACCTTCGTTTACACCAAATACTACTGTTGGTAAATCATTTCCAGCTGGAGCTGAAATAACAACTTTTTTAGCACCTGCTTTAATGTGTGCTTCAGATTTAGCTTTTGAAGTATAGAAACCAGTACATTCTAATACTACGTCTACACCGATTTCTCCCCAAGGTAATTTAGAAGCATCTGCTTCTGCATAGATTTTGATTTCTTTTCCGTCAACTGTGATTGAATCATCACCAGCAACTACTGTATCAGCTAATGCATATTTTCCTTGAGCTGAATCGTATTTTAATAAATGAGCTAACATTTTTGGATTAGTTAAGTCATTGATTGCTACGACTTCATACCCTTCAGCACCAAACATTTGTCTGAATGCAAGACGTCCAATACGTCCAAAACCATTAATTGCAACTTTTACTGCCATTTTTAATAATTCCTCCTTAAATTTTTATAAACCTATTATAGTCTAGATTTCTAAGAAAATCAACATTTGAATCCACTTACATTGTAAATAATTCATTATCTTTGTGAAAAATTTAATTAAATATGTCTACTTCTATTTTTATTTGTCTAAACTCAAAAAATTATTTATTAAATTTACACATAACAATTGCAATATTCATTGAATATTTTTAATTATTCTTCACTATAATTGAAATATGGAGGTCAAATTTTATGCACATTATTCCCACAGTAATTGAAAAAAAAGATAATTTTACACATGCTTATGATATTTATTCACGTTTATTAGAAGATCGTATCATTTTACTCACAGGTGAAATCAACGATGATTTAGCAAGTTCGATCATTGCTCAACTCCTTTATTTAGACTCTTTAAGTAATGAAAAAATTGACATGTACATTCATTCACCTGGGGGGTCAATCAGTGCCGGTCTAGCAATCTACGATACCATGAATTTAGTATCCTGTGATGTTTCAACAATCGGTATTGGCTTATGTGCAAGTATGGGAGCATTTTTACTATCAAGTGGAACACCTAAACTACGCTATGCTCTAGAAAGCAGTGAAATCATGATCCATCAACCCATTGGTGGCTTTAATGGTCAAGTAAGTGACATTGAAATCAGCACCAAACGAATCATTCGTTTAAAAGATAAACTAAACCATATTCTTGCAAACAACACAAAAAGACCATTAAAACAAATTGAAAACGATACGGATCGAGATTATTTTATGGACGCTAAAGAAGCACTAAACTATGGAATTATTGATAAAATCATTGAAAAAGGTTTGTAATAAATCAGTGTAAAAAAACGGGTTTTGCCCCGTTTTTTTATCTAGGATCCTTACCTAAAGGAACAAAGTCGCCTGTTGCAAGTAAATGCTCAAGTAAACGACTACGCATCATTTGTACTTGAGATTGATAATCTAAATCATCAATACAGTTATGTTCTTCATACGGATCTTTATCTAAATCATAAAGTTCATCTTTTTCATAAAGACGCATTGTATATTTCAAATTATTCATACGAATCATAATGGCTTTAGTATGTTCTGGCCCATCTAAAGATTGCGTTGCTAAACGTGGATAATAAGGTGAAGTTTCATTATGTCCTTTTTCCTTACAATGTTCTTCCCCAGCAATTCTTCCACCCTCACAAAATACAGCATCTTTATGAACATCTGAGCCACTAAAAGTAGGAATTAATGATTTACCAAATTGTACATAACTCAAATCAAAACCTGCCATTTTACTAAGTGTTGCCGGTAAGTCACATAATTCCACTAAGGCTTTAGAAATACGTGGTTTCACCGCATAAGAATGAGCCGGTTTAATTAATAATGGTACATTTGAAACAGGATCTTCAAAACAGTTTTGCACCTTTTCAACAATATGATAATCCCCTGTATAATCCCCATGATCACTAAATACTACAATGTTCGTATCATCATAGAATTGTGTTTCTTTTAATTTATCAACAATTAATCCAAATTGGTAATCAAAGCGTGAAACCATTGCTAAATAAGTTGCACGAATTTCATTAAATTGTTCTTCACTAAAATGATCCAAATGTTGTCTTGAACGAATTCCTTGAAGCATACTGGCTTTATCCTTAAGTAATGCTACATCTTTTCTTCTTCGAGGTAGTTTATGACGATCAATTGAGCTAAACCAAGGATCTTCACAACCATAAGGTGGGTGTGGAAAACTGATTGTACAATAAACAAAGAAAGGTTTCCCGTCCTTTTCTTTACTCTTTCTTTCTAAATAATCTAATGCACTTTGAACACATATCCAATCCTGTTTACCATAACCATTCGAATCTTTCATCTTACCAATATAAAAAGAATATAAAGAACCATCTTCAATTTGCTCTTTTGATACTTCTGTTTTAGAATGACTTCCCGCATTAAGGGCATTAACTTGGTCACGAACATTTTCTAAGCTTGATCCATCATAATATTCATCACAATAATTTTCCTTGCTTGTTGTTGCTGGAATCACATCATTTCGTCCAATCCAAATGACTTCATAACCATTTTGTTTCATTTCTTTAAGAATATTAGGTTCATATTCTTTTTGTAAGTAATGCATGGTACGATGACCTGTTGTATGAGGGTAAAGGCCTGTTAAAAAACTACAACGTGAAGGTACACACACTGGGTTTTGACAATATGCATTTTCATAAGAAATCCCATCTTCTAATAATTGATCCAAATTAGGTGTAATACTTGCTTCATTACCTAAATGATGTAAAGAATCCGAGCGCATTTGATCTGCCACAAATAAAAATATATTTTCTTTTTTAGCCATAATTGAATCCTCCAATCTTTTTTCATTATAGCAACATATTTTCAATTTATAAAAGAATTTCAAATAAAGAAAAGTGATCCTAAAGACCACTTATTCTTGATTAATACCTTGTTCTTGTTCATAAGCTTTTTTATCAGCCACTTTAAAGAATGGGAACCAAATACATCCTGCTAAGAAAATCATAAATACTTCCCATAAAGCAATTTTCCAACTACCTTGTAAAATACCATACAATACAGGTGGTGTCGTCCAAGGGATTTGCGCTCCACTAGGAATTGGAATAAAGCCTATTTTCATTACAAAATAAGTTAAAGACCCTAAAATTGGTGTTGTTAATAAAAGTGGAATAAAGAACATTGGATTTAAAACAATTGGAATACCAAATAATAGTGGTTCGTTAATAAAGAACATAGTTGTTGGTAAAGCCAATTTACCTAAAGTTTTAAATTGTTCACTTTTTGCAAATAATACCATAATAATGGCAAGTGAGAACATAGAACCAACCCCACCAGATGTGAAACATTTTCCAAATGATCCAGAAATAATATGCGTAGGCGCTTGTCCTGCTTCATATAAAGCAAAGTTTTCTAAAGCAAGTGGTGTATAAATTGGATTTGTAATTGAACCAATAATATTACCACCATGTAAACCAAAGAACCAAAGTAAATTTGTAGCTAAGTTAAAGAATAGAAAAGATGGTAAGCTATCTCCCATAAACTTCATTAAATTAGATTGAATAATTGTAAATACAGCTGTGTGTAAATCATGATAACTTGTAAGTGTCATTAATCCTGCGATTGCTAAAAATACAGAGATAACAATTCCAGTTGGAATTAAAGCTGAAAATGAGTTTGCAACATTAGGTGGAACACTTTCAGGTAAACGAATGACCCATCCACGTTTAACAACGAAAACATAAATTCGTGCAGCTACTAAAGCCACAAACATGGCACAGAATAAACCTTTTGCACCTAAATAAGTTGTAGCATAAGTCCCATCTTCAGTTCGTCCTGTAATTAACATAAATGAAACTAATGCAGCAAGTCCAGCTCCTGCTGTACCTTCAATTTCAAATTCTCGAGCTAAATTATAAGCAATAAAGAATACAGCATAAAGTGCGATTAAATCAATTGTTGCTTGGCTAGGTAAAGCTAAAATCGTACCAAAACCAGATGTTTTTAACCAGTTCGTATAAGCTGTAATCGGCAAGTTACAAAGTAAAGTAAAGAGCGATCCTACGATGGTTACAGACATGATTGCAATGAACCCTCCACTGATTGCCTTTAAATAGCGATTAGATCCTAAAGCAGCAGCGACAGGAACAAGCTTTTCTTCAAGAAAATCCATTATCTTATTCATAAATTTTTCCTCCCTTTTTTCTTGTTCATTTATCTATCTTTCTATGCTTTTAGTATAAAAGGAAAATAAATAAAAATAAATAGAAGGCTCTGCCATTTAAATGTGGCAAGAATTAACTTTCATTCTTTAATGCTTGTTTATCTGCAACTTTGAAAAAAGGATACCACACCAACCCAGATAAAATAATCATCACCAATTCCCATAAGGCGATTTTCCAACTTCCTTGTAATAACCCATAAATGATTGGAGGGGTTGTCCATGGGATTTGTGCCCCACTAGGAATAGGTACGATTCCTATTTTCATTACAATATACGTTAAAACGCTCAAAGTAGGTGTAATAAAAACAAGTGGAACAAAAAAGATAGGATTCAAAACAATAGGTACACCAAATAATAAAGGTTCATTAATGAAAAAAAGCGTTGTTGGCAAAGCCAATTTACCTAAAGTTTTATATTGTTTACTTTTAGAAAACAAACACATAATGATTGCTAAAGAAAACATTGAACCTGCTCCACCTGATGTAAAACATTTTGTAAAAGCACCATTAATAAGATTAGGCAAGGGTTTTCCTTGTTGATAAGCTGCAAAATTTTGCAACGATAAAGAAGTATAAATTGGACTTGTGATCGATCCAACTAAATTTCCTCCATGAATACCTAAAAACCATAATAAATTTGTAATGATATTTAAAGCGACAAAAGAAAGTAAACTATTTGCCAAGATTTTCATAAGCTGTTCTTGAATGCTCGTATAAATTAAAGCCGTTAAATTATCATAAGGGGTTAATGAAATCAAACAATAAATAACTAGAAAAAAGGTAATAATCAAAAACATCGGTAAAACAAGTTCTAACGATACCATGACTTGACTAGGGATCACTCCTGTTTGATGGCTATACAAAATGTATTTCCTAATGCCTAAATAAAGACGACTTACGACTAACCCTACCAAAATAGCCGAAATGATTCCATTGGTTCCAAAATAATATGTATTAAATCCATTCTTAGTACCACCAGAAATCAAAACAAAACAAATAACTGCAATCATGGATACTCTATGTCTTGGTAAATGATCATCATCTAAATAATGATAAGTGATAAAAAAAGTTAAATAAACACTAATTAATCCTAATGTGGATTGATTCGCTATAGCAAATAAATCTTTAAATTGAAGTTGAACCAACAATCGATTAATAAAAACAATAGGAATATTTTTGAGTAAAATAAACAAAGAACCCACCATTGAAACAGGCATGATCGACATAAAACCTCGACTAATAGCCATTAATGAAGAATTACTTGCAATCACTTTTGCATAAGGATAAATCTTTTCTAGTAATTTTATGTTTAAATTTTCATCCTCTTTTGAATCTTTTAAAATATGATCTAAAATATTCTTCGCATTTAAATTACCATAATCCTCCATCGAAATCGTCATCACTTGACTATGATGGTCTTTAGCAATCTGTACGATCCAATCTTGATAATAAGCAATCGAAGGGGCAATCAAAATCAAATCGGCTTCATCTAAATATTTCTCAATATGGATTTTTGCACAAGAACCTATTTTGATTGCTTCTTGAAGTTCTCTTTGTTTAACCTCTTCTCTCATCTTTTTCACAAGTAAACTACTTGACATTCCATCAGCACAGCATACTAAAATTTTCATTATTGAAATATACTTTCTTCTACTTGACTAGTTTGTTTACTTGCTAGAGAGAAAAACGCATTAAGGCTATCAAAATCTTCACAATGATCCAATTGATTCAAGAAAGTCACATCTGTTACCAAACTTGCTAAAGCTTCATTAAAATGAGTTAAGTTTTCTTGTTCATCCTTATTAATACAAAGTAAAAATACATATTTAACTTCACTTTTGATCCATTTGATTGGTTTATCTAAAACCCCAATAGCTACAAATGTGTCATCATGAACAAGGTGTAATGGATGAGGCATCGCCACATGATTGCCAATTTCTGTTGAAGCGATATCTTCTCTTTCTAATACCAGTGTGTAAAAAGAGTCAGGAAGAGGATAAACTTTTGATATTTGTTCACATAAATAATAGATTACTTCTTCTTTTGTCTTTCCTGGAACATTCTTATAAAAATATTCTTTTCTAAAACACCTTTCCACAAAATCATCTTTCTTTTCATAAGCAAAGAGATTTTGTAAGTGAACCATATCTTCTTGATTTAAAAAATATTGGACTTGGAGCGTCGGAATTTGAGTTTGAATTTGTAAAGGGATCGTTGTTAAAATAAAATCAAAATCATCTTGATTTACCTTTTCTAATTCATAAGCTTCTAAAACCATAACTTGATCGATGCAATCTTTAAATTTTGACTTGATTTTATAAAGTAAAATTTGAGATGTCCCTACCCCACTGGCACAAACAATAATAATGTTTTTTTGCACCGGTTTTTGAATACGTTCTAACGCAAGTGAAAAATGTAAAGCTAAATAGCCAATTTCATGTTCAGACACTTTTTTTCCATATTTTTTCGTAATCACATTTCCCGCTAAAACAGCCATTTCATAAGCATTATAAGAATCATTTTTGATTTGTGTAATAAGTGGATTTGAGAATTTTAAATCATACTCCAAGCGATGCAATAAAGGCGTAATATGTAAAGCAAGCATTGTATTTAATTCAAAATCATGCGTTAAATCAATTCCATAAACACGATTAAGTTCTTGTAATATTTCATTAACTAAATCCATCGTTTCTTGATTAATAACTAAATGTTCTTGATCGTATTGAAGCATTTGTTTTCCCATTAAGTGAATCGCTATATAATGAATCTCACTTTTAGGAATAGAAATGTGAAAATGTTCATTCAATGAACTTGCTAAAGCTAGAGCAATTTGCATTTCTTCTTTATTTGTGATTTCGTCAAAACGAACAAATTCTTCTACATATGTTTTTTGCATAATACGATTGATTGCAATTAATATATGAATCGTTAAATTTTGAAAACCAAAATCAGTAAGTTTAAAATGATATTGTTGAATTGTATCATATAATAAAGTTTTAATATAATCAAAGGCTTCATGATCAATGTATTCACTTGATAAATTAATCCCTTGAATATAGGCTTGATCATAATCATCATAATGATAAAAATATTGTGCCATACATGAGCGAATATCTTTTTCTTTTCCTTCTATTTTCATACCATGACTTGCTTTAGATACCAATTTTAAATGAAAAAAGGATATACGTTCCTTCACTTCCTTAAGATCCATGTTAAGTGTTGAACGACTTACATAGATTAAATCAGCTAAATCATTGATCTTTATATATTCTTTATGGCTCAAAAAGTAGCGAATTATATAATTGATCCTTTCTTCTTGATAAACAGGGATAAGATATTGATTTGATGATTCTAATTGAAGTAAAGAAGACACAAAATGATTGTACTTATTTTCATCTACTACAACCATTCGATAGCCCATTCGTGGTTTAGACATGATTTTAGCTCCCGCTTCTTGTTCAATGGTATCTTTGTATTTTCGTAAATCTCCTCTTAAAGTCCTTGGTCGAATATTTAATTGTTCACAGAGTTCTTCTGATTTAACATACTCTGATGACTTAGCTAATAATTCAAAAAGTTGAATAAAACGTCTATCCATTTTTTTTACCTCTATTTTTTCTTAATATCCTCAAAAGTAATAAATTCAACATGATGATCTTCTGCCCATTTTTTTAAACGTGGGTCGCATGCAATTTGTATTTCTTTCGCACGTGTAATATTATAACTAGACCAATCAAGTAATTCTTGATCGATATAACCAGGATGTGTATGCATTTCTACTAAATCTTTTTCTAATAAATGTCCCCAATCTTCTAACCAATATTCAAGACAAACTTTATCTTGATAATACATGACATCTGGTCGTACAGGAACTTCCCACCCGCTATTATTTTGATCATAAACTTCAACAAGTTTTCCATCTATTACCTTACGTTGCATATCAGAATAATGCACTCCTAATTCGGTAGCTACTTCACGAATTGCAATTTCAAGTCCTGGATCAAAAACCGCATGACCTTCAATATGAGTAGGATAATGCCCCATTAATTCTTTAAATCGCTCTGCTTGTGCACGAACTTCTTTTTTAATATCTTCTTTGTCTAAAGAAAGACCTTGTTTTAATCTTGCTTTAACATTAAAATAACCATTTTCATCTACTAAAGAAGGGATATCTTTAGGATTCGATACCGGCTTCCCTATTACAATATTCGAATGTTGTCCACAATATAAACCAGGATTTTCTTTTAATAATTTAGCCGCTAAAGGTGCAGCATCCATATTGGTCATCATTGTTGTTGTCTTGATGAGTCCGTCCTTATGTGCCTTAATAATTCCTAAAGTAACAGCTTCACTATAGCCAATATCATCAGCGTTAAATAAAATTCTTGTCATAAAAAAACCTCCTTATCTTTCTAAATTTATTATAACGTAGTTCCTTATCCATTTAATTACAGATTATTGCCACTTAACTTTGGCAAAGTTTAAACCTATTATAACACTTCCTTGATTTAGAGGTTATTTTATTCCTTAATATGAAAAAAATAGAAGGTTTCCCTTCTATTCATCATCGTAGCTATCTTCTTCTACTTCATCATTTTCGTCTTGATCGTTATCTTCTAATTCTTCATTATCTTCATCTTCATTTTCATCATCAGCATAGATATCATTCATATCGATATGAACATTTTCGAATTTATGACGACTTCTTAAATCCCATTTGTTTTCACCTACTGTAATGAAACGTCCGTCTAATGAGATATTCGTATAAAATAAAGATTGATGTTCAGCAGCTTCTTCTTCATTGAAGCCTTTGATTTCAGTTACTTCATCATATAATTTATAAAAATCAACTTCTTTTTTCTTTTTAGTCATTAAATCATAAGCAATATCTAACATAGAATCTTGATTCATTTTTATGTCCTCCTTACATTTTTTCTGGTGCACTAACACCAATTAAATTTAAAGCATTTCTAAGTGTGATACGTGTTGCTTCAACTAAAGCTAGACGTTGTGCACTTAATTCTTTATTTTCTACATCTAATACTTTACATTCACCATAGAAGCTATGGAATAATTGAGCTAATTTTTGAATATAGTTAGCAATTTTATGAGGTGCACGACTTGTCGCACTATCAATAATCACATTTCTAAATTCATTAATATGTTTAACAAGTTCAATTTCTTTATCTTCTTTGATTAATTCAAAGTGATCTGTAAGTTCAATATCTAATTTTTTAGCTTGAGCTAAGATAGAACACATTCTTGCATGAGCATATTGTGCATAGAAAACAGGGTTATCATTTGATTTAGAAGTAGCTAAATCTAGATCAAAATCAAAACGACTGCTTGCTGCTTTACATACAAAGAAATAACGTGCTGCATCGACACCGATATCTTCAATTAAATCTTTGATTGTTACTGCATTTCCTGTACGTTTAGACATTTTAACTTCTTCACCATTTTGAACCATACGTACCATTTGCATAATATCGATTTCTAATTGGTTTGCATTGTATCCTAAAGCTTGCATTGCTGCTTTCATACGAGCGATATAGCCATGGTGATCTGCTCCAAGTAAATCAACTAAGAAATCATAACCACGATTAAATTTGCTTAAATGATAAGCAATATCTGGAGTAAGGTAAGTATAACTTCCATCTCCTTTAATTAATACACGGTCTTTATCATCACCAAAATCTGTTGATCTTAACCATAAAGCACCGTCTTGTTCATAAGTATAACCTTTTTCTTTTAATTTTTCTAATGTAGGTCGAATCATATCATTTTCATATAATTTTGTTTCAGATGACCAAACATCAAAGTGAACACGATATTCAGCTAAGA
>URQL01000047.1 GCA_900550005.1 uncultured Erysipelotrichaceae bacterium | reverse complement strand
GTTGAATTTAGAAACGGAGAAAGCGGGTTACATGTTTTACATATTTCTAAGTTAGTAGGATTGTTGTTAGAAAATATCATGCGTAAAGATAATCCTTATCATTTAACATGGTATGATTGTTCAATTATCATATCTGCTTCAGCTTTACATGATATAGGTAAAATTGGTATTGACGAAAAAATATTAAACAAACCAGGTCGTCTTACAAATGAAGAATATGAAATTATGAAACAACATACTGTAATTGGCGCAAATATTCTAAATAGTTTACAAATCTATCAAGAAGAAAAATTAGTACAAACTGCTATTGAAATCACACGTTGGCATCATGAACGTTATGATGGTCGTGGCTATCCAGATGGTTTGGTAGGAGAACAAATTCCTATTTCAGCCCAAGTTGTTTCTTTAGCGGATGTTTATGATGCTTTAGTGAGTGAACGTGTTTATAAAAAAGGATATTCTCATGAAGAAGCGATTCACATGATTTTGAATGGAGAATGCGGAACATTTAACCCATTCTTGCTTAATTGTTTGTTAGAAATTCAAGATACCATTAAAAACGAATATGAAAAAGAAAAGGAAAATATGATGTCAAAAGAGTCTATTACATCTCATGATGTCCGTTCAACATGGGCTGAAAGAATGGTACAAGAATTAATAGATAAAAAAATTGAAATGTAAAGGAGAGAGATTTATGGGAATAAAAGAAGCATATCAAATTTTAAAATGTAATTATGACGAAGTCTATAGTCGTTTTGGTAGTGAAGGATTAGTTAAACGATTTGCTTTAAAATTTTTAAATGACCAAAGTTTTGCTCAATTAAAAGAAGCATTAGAAACAAAAGATGCAGAAAAAGCCTTTAGATCAGCACATACTTTAAAAGGGATTTGTTTAAATTTAGGTTTTGATTCTTTATTTGAAGTGAGTTCTGTCTTAACAGAAAAATTAAGAGGTAGAGAATTAGATGGTTATGAACCTTTCTTTGGTGCACTTCAAGATAAGTACAATGAATATGTTCAAGTGATTGGACAAGTGGAATAATAAGATTTTTAAATACTCAAGATAGGGATGTACTCCTTATCTTTTTTTTGTTCATTAAACCTATGGTTTGAACAGTAAAAAATGGTAAAATAGAAATAGAGAAGGAGGAATAGCATCTGAATTTATTTGAATCCCAAAAATCGAGGTTATTTAGAAATGTATAATAGTGAAATCTTTGTAGATAAATCATTACTTATTGATTATACAAATAAAATCTTAAATACAAAAAATAAATCAATCTGTATACTAAGACCAAGAAGATTTGGAAAAAGTACGGATGCAGATATGTTAGTAGCCTATTATTCTAAAGGTTGTGATTCTCATGAATTATTTGACTCTTTGAATATTTCAAAAGCACCAGATTATTTAAGACATTTAAATCAACATAATGTCATTAGTTTAAACATGCAAAGATTTTTAAGCACTACAAATTCTATTGAAGGAATGATCAATAAAATTATCCGAAAAGTGACAAAAGAATTAAAAATGGAATATGCAGATTATTGTGACGAATCTGTGTCATCAGATGTTTTAAGGGAAATCATGCTTACACTACTAATGATTTTATCTTCATTGTTGATGAATGGGATTGTATTTTTAGAGAGTATCGAGATGATAAAGAGGGACAAAGAAAATATTTAGATTTTTTACATGACTTATTTAAAGATCAACCTTATGTAAAAGTCTGGAATATGTGACAGGGATTCTTCTAATCAAAAAATAGGGTACGCATAGTGCACTAAATATGTTTAAAGAAATATCTATGCAAATCCTACACCATTAGAGAACTTTATGGGATTTACGGAAGAAGAAGTAAAAGTCTTATGTGGTGATTATGATACTGATTATCAAAAAATAAAAGAATGGTACGATGGGTATCGAATGAGTAAAGATATTTATGTTTATAAGCATCGATCAGTAGTTTTTTTCTTTGACTGATCATAAATATGAAAACTATTGGAATAATACAGAAAGTTATGAAGTAGTAAGTATCTATATCAATAGGAACTATGATGGGCTAAAAGAAGATATTATTAAAATGTTAGCTGGAGAAAAAGTAAATGTTAATACTAAAAAAAATTGATAACGATATGACTTTATTTAAACCAAAAGATGATATTTTAACACTCCTTATTCATTTAGGTTATTTGACTTATGATAGTGGAACAAAACAATGTTTTATACCTAATCAAGAAGTAGCAAGTAGTTTTGTTAATTTGATTGAAGATAATGCGTGGAAATATACGACTAAAGCTTTAAATGATAGTAAAGATTTATTAGAAGCAACGTGGAAGTTAGATGAAGAAAAGGTATCAAAATATATTGAACAAGCGCATTTAGAAACAAATATCTTTCAATATAATGATGAAGATGCCTTAAGTTATACGTTATCTTTAGCTTATTATATAGCTAGAGATGAAATATATAATCATTAAAGAAATGCCAACGGAAAAAGGAAGAGCAGATTTAGTATTCATTCCTAAAAAAAGATAAACTAGCGATGATCATTGAATTAAAATGGAATAAAATAAAAGAATCCGCAATTAAGCAAATAAAAGAAAAACAATATATGTATGGTTTAGAACATTACTTAGATAACTTACTCCTTGTAGAAATCAACTATGATGATAAAACAAAAAAGCATACATGTAAGATAGAAAAGTGGTAGCGAATACACTTTAAAAAGTGTGTTCGTTTTTATTGCCTATGTATTCACTAACAAAAATTCAAAAACAAGGATAAAATGTTTGTTATTCTAGTAACCAAATTGTTGATAAATAATTGTTTTTGTAAGGTCTATTTGCTATAATTTGAAAGAATATATAAAATTCAAACTAAGAAGAAGGGTGAAATAAATGAAAAATAATTATAGGTTAATTAAAATCGTTATACCTGCTTTTGTTGCTGGAGGAGTCGGTTTTGGTGTTTTTGAATTAGTGCAAAATGGGTATAATTTTTCTCCACAATTTTCTGCTAATTCATTAAATCAAAATCAAGTTCAATTTCAAGATGATAGTATGTCTCAATCAAATCAAAGTGGTCAAGATGATAGCAATTCATTAGAACAAGATCGAGATGCAGAAAATAAATTTAAAGAAAATAAATTAAGTAATGCTATTCTATTTCAAAATAGAAATAATAATTTATTAGATCAAACAACTCAAACAAGAGAAGATAATATTTTAAATAATGATAATGTTACACAAGAAATTGAAATCAATCATAATCCTACAACAACAGATAATGAAAACAACAACTCTTCACAAGATCAAAACCAAGATAATACAACAATCATTGTTGATCCAAGTAAACCATCTGATGATAGTTCTTCAATTGGCCGAGGTGATGATAATAAGGATAGTGATATTATTATCATTGATCCAAATAAACCTTCTGCTGATAACTCTTCTTCAAATGACAATAACAAGAATAACTCTGGTACGATTACACCAGATGATCCTTCTACTCCATCAACTCCAGATAATCCAAGTTCTCCAGATAATCCTAATATGCCTGACACACCAACAGAAATTACGCCTACTAGACCTTCGGATGCTCGTCAAGATTTTCTTGGTGGTGACGGTGATGAAGATAAAACACCTTCTTTTCCTGATAATGGATTAAATCAAGGAAATGGAGGATTAATTCGACCTGAGGATAAGAAAACGTATTATTTTTATTTAGATAGTAATAAAAATAATTTATATTTATCGGATTTCTATGTGTTTCATGATGGGGAAACTATTACAGAGGAAAAAATTCTTTATTCTTTTAATGCCTATGCTATGGATAACGAAAAGAATTTATATGACGCCAAAGAAGTTTATCGTTATAGTGCATTTGATGGAAAATTTTTTAGAATTAAATCGGATTGTATAGGTAAGAAAGTTTCAGGAGACTCTTATACTGTTACGTTACAATATCGCTTTGCGGAAAATGAAAAATGGCAAGATTATGAATACACTTTTCCAATCTATGATACTTCTGTTTACATCTACACAAATGATAAAATGAATCCTTATATAAGAGGAATGAATATTGGAGATACATACGATTTAAATAAAGCAGTAGATGCCTATTATACAAAGAATAATAAAGAAATTACTCGATATCAAAATATGGAAGATACATATGTACCACAAGAAACTAATAATTATTTTATAAATGATGAAGATGAATTCGCACTAAGAGAAAATGGTGGATGGAAAGAAAGTTTATCAGAAATTATTTCCGGATTTTATTATAAAAACGAAAATGAAGGTTTTGAACATTCATGTCAAACTTCGGGTATTGAGCAAGTTTATATGAATAAAGAAGATATCGATTCAGATAAATATAAAGTTTATTGGATTCAAAATGAAAATCCTTCTTTATTATACTCACAATGCCTTGTTCATGTTGATGACAGTGTTGATGATTTAGTTATTCCTGAAGGGATTAAATATGTTCATCTTTTTGATTCCATTACGGTTGATTCTTATCCTGATTTGGATACTGGTGAATGGATTTCATGGTATACGACGACTTATCAAATTTTAAATTTAAATTCTATTACTATTCCACAAACTGTGACTAATATTGATTATTTAAATGTAAATGATCAAGGTTATGAGGGATCTATTTTTGTTAATAATGAATACATTGTTGATCAAAATAATGAGAGTTATAGTAGCGTAGATGGATCAATCTACAATAAACAAGAAACAGAACTTTATAATGTTCCACTAACATTTACAGAAGTTACTGTACCAGATACAGTAACTCAAATACCTGCTCTTGATTATATTGAAAAATATCATTTGAGTTCTGAAACATTCCCAACTTTTTCGGATGCAGATGCAGATATTTTTGATAAAGTTATGAAAAATGTTTATGTTCCAGATGGATTGTATTTGAGATATTACATTAATTATTTTTCTACATTTGATGTTAATGTTGTTAACGAAGATGGTGTAGATTATGATCTTTATTTAGATGATCAATTTTTAATGAGTCATGATAAAACAATTTTATATCGTGTATTAGATGATGTAACAGGGACGGTAGAAATACCTGATACTGTTCAAATTATTAGTGCAAATGCATTTATTAATGCTGACAAAGTTAGAAAAGTCATGTTATCTTCTTCAAATCAAGATGTCTTCTTTGAAGATCAAGCGTTTGCTTCAAGTAATATTAAAGAAATTTATATTGATACTTTAAATCCTGTTACGATTAGTCATTCAAAAAGTTCACCTTTTGAATCCGATAATGTTAAAGTTTATGTTCCTAAAAATCAATATGAACAATATTACAATGAGTGGAAAGAGGAGTTAGGTGATCAATATGCACAAAATATCTTACAAGGTGAAAACATTGAAAAAATTGAAGATCAAGGATTTACTTATTTAAAGAAAAATGATGGATTAGTATTATTAAGCACTCCTGATGATTTAACAGAATTTAATGAAGATACCGTTCAAGCTGTTGAACAAAAAACAGGATCAAAAGTTATTGAAATCGATGGAAATGCATTTAAAGATAATTCTTCTTTAGAGTTTGTTGAATTACCAGAAAGCATTAAAAAGATTGGTATTGAAGCATTTAAAGACTGCACTTCATTAGCTGGATTTGTTTCTTATTCTAAAGACAACATTGAAGTGGAAGAAGATGCATTTATTAATGATAACTATTTATACTACATGGCATTTAGCGCAAAAGAAGCAAATTTTGAAAATGATTATAATCCAGCTTTTGCTTATGACTACTATCGGGATGTTGCAAATAATTTAGTTCCATCCTATATTGATGTTTATAGACCGATTGATTCAATTGGATATCCGGAAACATCAGATGATTATGGATATACTTATACTTTTGATGCACTTATCGATCAATGTTATATTGATGAACAAGCTGGAGGTAAATTACTTTATTCTATTTCTAGTGAAAATAACGAGAAAACATTATTGAGAGGAGCTAATTTATATTTTGATGATGTAAGCTTATTAGATAATACAACAGTAATTGGATTCAAAGCTTTTAAAGGAAGCTATGGAATCACGCTTGATAACGATTCATTGAAAAATGTACGAGAAATAGGAGATGAAGCCTTTTTTAAATCTTATGTTGAAAATTCAATTGTCTTACCTAGTAGTTTAGAGTATTTAGGAGCGAGTGTTTTTAACACTTGTATCGTAGATGGTGATATGAGCCATTTGGATAAGCTAACAGAATTGAACAATGAAGTTTTCTACGCTACTGAAATTGAAGGCAATTTAATTCTTCCACCAAATTTAGTTAGTATTGGTAATTTTTGCTTTGGTGGAGAAAGTGAAAGTAGTCAAATTTTATATAGGGAACTTGTATTACCTGATTCATTAGAATCAATTGGATTAGAAGCATTTAGATTTTGTAATTTTTCACATGGAATACAATTTAATGATAATCTGACTTCTTTAGGTCAAGGTGCTTTTTACGGATGTTATATTGGTGGTGATTTAAATTTACCAAGTTCATTAGTAACTACAGGCCAAACAGCCTTTGGTAATTGTATCATAGAGGGAAATGTTTCTATTCAAGGAGGACCTACTGTTGATAAGTATTGTTTTAAAAATTCAACTATTGATGGTAATGTAGAATTTGGAGAGGGTGTACAAAATATAGGAGAACAATCTTTCTATTATACACAAATCAATGGATCTGTAAGTTTCCCTCATTCATTAGAGACAATTGGACAATGCGCTTTCTTTGGCTCTTCATTTAGTGGTAAAGTCGAATTATTAGAAAATGTACGATCTGTAGCAATGCGTGCATTCTATGGTTGTCGCAATATTGATGAAGTCTACATAGATGGAAGCAATTTATTATCTGTTTTTGATCCATTTACTTTTAATTATATTGATCCACTTGATCGCGAAATCTTTTCTCAATGTTCAAATTTGAAGAAAGTCATTTTCTCAGATCATTGTCAATTAGAAACATGGAGAGATTACTTTAGTTATACAGCCATTGAAGAAATTACATTACCAGCAAGTATCAATAAATTTGCCAGTGGTATTACTTATGATACGGGTAAAGTTATCGGATGTTTTGATGGATGTAAAAATCTAAAAACAATTACTTTACAATCTTTAAGTATACCTGAACTTAATGTTATTGATTTTTATAGTTACTATGATGATAACGGGAATTATTGTTCAAATGAAGGAGAAGATTATGGATTTAGATTTGGTTGTGAAGATAATGAAGGATTCAAAGTAGTGCTACCAGAAGGACAAGAAGATGCGTATCGTAAAGTATGGAAATATGCATTATTAGGCTATATGGAAAATACAGAAAATCCTAATTACGATGATGAAAAAGCCAATGCATTATTTAATCAAATCATCGGCTTAAATAAGGAGAGTGAAGTGGATGAACGAATTGATTAAAGAAGTAATTAAGGCTGAAAGCAGTTTGTTTAAAATTATGTTAGGAATCATAGTTATCCTATTACTAATTATCGTTTCTAATTATCTTAGTTATTTGTTCTATAAAAAGAAAAAAGGTATTCTTAAAGAAGGACCTGTAATTTCTTCGTTTTATACAATTGATAAATTACATGACCGTATGTATATTGTTGTTGATTCTAAAACAAAGATTCCGGTATTTATATCGGAGTCTTTAGATCAAGTTTTGCAAATGAATCGTGAACGTTTAAAGTATGATTTGGAGTATTTATTTGTAAGCTTATTTGGTGAAATACAAGCTAAAAAAGAGTGGACAAATTATATTGTTTGGAATGGAACAGATAAAATTGAAAAAGAAATTGAAGTAGGTAATACAAGTATTTTACTTGATATTATAAATGGATTTGATGGACATTATGATATTTTTACTTTTGAAGATCAAACCAAAGAAAAAGATAAAGAAAAACAATTGATGGAAGAAATTAAACAAATGGGTGAAATTTCTGATTCAAAAACAGCCTTTTTATCAAGAATGTCTCATGAAATTCGTACACCAATGAATGGAATCATTGGGATGCTCATTTTAGCAAAACAAAAACTTCAACCCGAAGATGAATTGATGTACTATATTAATCAGGCAGATGTGTTGTCGCTTCATTTACTTTCTTTAATCAATGATATATTGGATATGTCAAGAATTGAAGCAGGTAAGTTAGAATTAGATAATCAACCTTTCCGTATTCGTGATTTAGGAGATAAGTTAAGTTCTTTATTTAAAAAGAATATTGAGGCTAAAGGAGTAGATTTTCGTGTTGAATATTATGGAATTGGTGATGAATATGTTTTAGGTGATGAACTAAGATTAAGCCAAGTTTTATCCAATTTCTTATCCAATGCTCAAAAATTTACAAAGTCAGGAGAAATCGTTGTGACATTTCGTTTGATGCAAAGAACAGATGATTCGATGGACTTAATGTTACGCGTTCATGATACAGGAATAGGGATGGCACCGGAATTTATAAACCATATCTTTAAACCATTTGAACAGGAAAGTACCCAAATTACTAAAAATTATGGTGGTAGTGGTTTAGGTATGGCGATTGCTGATCAAATTATAAGTTTAATGGGTGGCGAAATTGTCGTCGATAGTAAAGAAGGACAAGGGTCAGACTTTTCTGTATTTATTAATTTGAAAATTTCAGATAAAGCTTATGTTCCTTTGAAAAAGAAAAATACACTTTCTACATTTAAATGGAACTTTAAGGGAAAACATGTTTTATATGCTGAAGATAACGAAATCAATGCCGAAATTGGATGCAGTATCCTAGAAGCAAAAGGGGCTATTGTTGACCATGTTGAAGACGGAAATCAGGCTGTAGAAGTTTTTGCAAATCATGATACAAATTATTATGATTGTATTTTAATGGATATTCAAATGCCTGGACTTGATGGGCGAAGTGCAGCAAGAAAAATTCGTGCATTAGATCGAATGGACGCTAAAAGTATACCAATGTTTGCTTTGTCAGCGGACGCTTTTGTAGAGGATCAAAGATTGTCATTAGATGCAGGAATGGATGGCCATTTTGAAAAACCAGCTAATTTTGAACAAATTGAAAAAGCAATACAAGAATTTTTAATGAAGAAACAACAAAGTAGAAATGGGGATGAACAATGATATTAGAACAATCACAACATATTATTAACGAAGTAAAAAAAGCATTTATTGGAAAAGATGAAGTCGTAGAAAAAGTATTAATGGCTATTTATGCTCAAGGACATGTATTACTTGACGATGTACCTGGTATGGGGAAAACAACTTTAGCTTTAGCTTTTTCAAAAGCAATTGATTTAGACTATAAACGTATCCAATTTACAACGGATACTTTACCTTCAGATATTACTGGGTTTTCAATGCTTAATCGTCAAACGAATGAATTTGAATTCCGTTCAGGAGCATCAATGTGTAACCTTCTTTTAGCTGATGAAATCAACCGTACTTCACCTAAAACACAAGCAGCATTACTTGAAGCAATGGAAGAAGGTACGGTCAGTGTTGATGGTATTGTTCATCCTTTACCTGATCCTTTTATTTGTATTGCAACACAAAACCCAATTGGTAGTGCTGGTACACAACCTTTACCTGAATCTCAATTAGACCGTTTTATGATTAAATTATCCATTGGTTTTCCAAGTAGTGAAGATCAATTAAAAATTATTAAATCACATCGTTATACGAATCCACTTGAATATATTCAACCCGTTGTAACAAAACAAAATATTAAAGAAATACAAAACTATTTAACTTCTATTAAAATTAGTGATGAAGTACTGCTTTATACAATCCATTTGTGTGAAGCAACACGTGAAGCACCTTTAGTTGAACTTGGAGTATCTCCTCGTGGTGTTCTTGCTTTGACACAAATGGCTAAAGCAAGCGCGATTTTAAGAGAAAGAACTTATGTTACACCAGAAGACGTTCAATATGTATTTGTTGATGTTTGTGCACATCGTCTTGTTCTTAGACCACAAGCACGTATTGAAGGGGTAAGCGAAAAAGATATTTTAAATCAAATCCTTGATGAAATTAAACCACCAATTATGACAAAGAGGTCAAACTAGATGAGAAAAACGAGTACTTTATACTTAAGCATCGTTATTTTAACTTTGTTAGGTTTGTATTTTTTTAGTCAACCTTTTTTACTTGTACTCTTTTTACTTGAAGGAATACTTCCATGGTTGCTTCATTTAGGTTTACTTTTTGATCGTAATCGTCTTTCATTGGTTTGTCATTTTCCTTCAATCAGTCATTCAAAAAAAGAAACGAAAGCTAAAATTACGATTCAACAACCCCACTTATTACTTGCTAGTGGGTTTATTGAATTTGATTTAGTCTGCCATTATATTTTATATCAACATGATGAAACAAAACGCATTCATCTTACTTTTAATACAACTAATCAAGATCAAGAATTAATTTTAGATTCCTTTCTTTGTGGTGAATGTACTTATGATTTTGAAAATGTTTATCTTTACGATCTTTTTGGGTTAACACGTTTGAGGTTGAAAAAGCCAAAAACAAAAAGAATGCTCTTTTATCCGACATTATTTGATATTCATATTGAAGAAGAACAAAAAAATCGTAACATTTTTGATGG
>URQL01000046.1 GCA_900550005.1 uncultured Erysipelotrichaceae bacterium | reverse complement strand
TGAATTTCTAGTTTTTCAATCGCCGCAGTCATACCATACATACTCATTGGTTGCACTTCTAATTCAACATAAGTTTGATCTCCATTAACTTTCATAGCAACATTCTTCAAAGCTTTATTAGCCATTGATTCTTCATCACTATTTTCTTTGACAAAGCTTCCATTAATTGTGTACGTCCCTTCATCAATATTTCTTACTAAATAAGGAATCGCATTTTTTAATTTTTGAGTTGCTTCATCAATTTCTTTTTGTGTTGCATTTTCTTTTTCATAAACTTTATTAGCTTCATCTAAAAAGATTTGTACATAACATGCTGAATCGATTGTTATACCTTTTCCCATTTCAACTCTTGCTTCATCTATTGTTGCTTTTAATAATTCTTTATCCGTTAATTCAACTTTTTCATCCATTGAAAGTTCTAAAGTAATGTCCATTGGATGTGAACTTCCAGACATTTCATCCATAAAATCAACATTGATTTCTAAAACTTGTTTATTATTTGCATCTAAATTTAAATTAAATTCGACTTTTTCAGGTACTTCTACTGTTTCAACATTGCCGCTTAATTTTGTTGATGATTCATTTTTAGTAGATAAAACAGTCGCACCTGTTACAGAAGTGATATTTGCTTCATATTTTGTACCCATATTTACTTCCATGTGTTGTAATGTAGCGACAGCTTTAGAAGTCCCATCACTGTATTTTTTAACAATAACTTCATCACCAAATGCTTTTGCAAATGCAGATTGCACTGCAGGAAGTGGTGCCCCACATGTTAAAGAAGCTACAGGTACTTTATAAGTTGCAACTAAAGTTACAGCTTCTAGGTTATTTGATGTTACTTGAGTGGCAAGATCAACACCAGTTGAAGTTGTTGCTTCTACTAAAGTAGAAGTATAAGCAACTGCAGATGTTACAATTGTTCCAGCTAAAACTAAGTTCATTAATTTATTTTTTTTCATATTGTCCTCCTTTGGTTAGTTATCGCTAACTATTTGTGTCGAGGCTTAGTATACACATAATTTGACATATTCGCAACAAATTTTAACCAAAGCCTGCAAAAGAGTTAGCCAATACTAACTTTAAGCAAAAAAAAGAAGATCTTAGAAATAAGACTTCCTTTAATTTATTTAGTTTCTGGATTAACATGTACCATAATATGTTTCACTTTAGGGAAATGAGATTCAATATCATCATGCACTTTTTCCGCAATGCCATGTGCTTCTTGCAAAGTTAATGTTCCATCCAAAGCAATTTCAATATCAACATAAATTTTATTACCAAAAATACGTGTTTGAAGTAAATCAATATGAATTACATTTTGATTTTGTTCAATATAATGACGTAATTCATTTTCCGTCTTTTCATCACAAGAATGATCTATCATTTTATCAATAGCATCTTTAAAAATATCATAGGCTGCTTTAGCAATAAATAGAAAAATAACTAAACTGGCAATTGAGTCCATAATCGGATACCCCATTCTTGCACCAAGGATCCCAATTAATGCACCAATAGAAGAAAAAGCATCTGAACGATGATGCCATGCATCCGCCATTAAGGCACTTGAATCCATCTTTTTTGCATGGTATCTTGTATACCAATACATTCCTTCTTTCGTTAGAATAGATATAATCGCAACGACTAAAGCTAAAATACTTGGTACTTGTAAATGAGAATAGTTTCCTTGAATAATATTTTTTAAAGCATCATAACCAATGCCAAGACCTGTAATAAATAAGACAAATGCAAGTAAAAGTGCCGCAACACATTCTAAACGTTCATGACCATAAGGGTGCTCCTTATCTGCCGTTTTTGTGGCTAATTTAATCCCAATAAGAACGACAAAAGTACTAAATACATCGGATGCAGAATGAAGCGTATCACTGATCATGGCATTTGAATGACCAATCATCCCTGCAATCAATTTAATTACAGATAATAACATATTTACTGTTATTGTAATAAAAGACACTTTGTTAATTACTTTTTGAAAATTTCTTTCCATATCCGTTACCTCCCAATTTTGTAAGATAACTCTTGCTACTTACGATTAGTTTCGTTAAAGGTATTTTTGTATATAAAAACACCCACGAATCAGTATTTAAGCAACTACTGTCCCGTGGATGTGTCATTTTCCACTGTCACTAAGTGACCCGACTTCATGATAAGTATCACAGTCTGTTCAGTTTGTACTGTAGATTTATATGCAGTGCAAAGAGTTACATATACAATACCTTATGCTTTGAAGACTGTCAATATGAATATGAAAATAGGATAATAAAATAGAGTTATAGATATCTAAAGTAGCTGAGCGATAAAATGTTTGAATCACATTTTGTTTTTCAATTGAAAAAGATTTATAGTGTGAATCATACTTATCCAAATTATTCAAATACCCTTTATCAAAAACGATTGCTCCTAAATCATGGTAAGGTAGGTAGCATAAAATCTTTTGTACATAATCTAGTTGAGAAGAAAAATATTCAAAAAAGAATCGATTTGTATCTTAATGTGGACGCCCTTCAGGAAGTGCCTTTTCATAAGCTTGAATATAAGCATCAGCAATTTCATTTAAAAAATCACTAATTAAATCTTCAATGGTTTCATAATGTAAATAAAAGGTTTTACGATTAATATTGGCTTTATTCGTTAGAGTCGTGACCGTAATTTTATTAATTGGTGTTGAGATGATCATTTCCTTAAAAGTATCCATAATTGCTTGTTTTGTCTTTTTCGCTCTTAAATCTATAAAAATCATCTCCTAAATATAATCGGAGATATAAGGCTTTTCATGTCTTAAAATTTGATCCAATAAACGAATCGTTTGTGCCGTAGCTTGAATGCGTCCGGTCTTATAAAGACGGTCCGCACTTTTATAACCTAAAAGTAAAGTCGTCAATGTACCAATAGATAAAATAAACTCATTACTAGAAGGTGTATCTGTCATCACAGCTTTATAATGATGGATCGTAAAATGGAACGTTCTATTATTCCAAGCTAAGAAAGGATCTTCAACATGTAATGTCAAGGCTTTTCCTTCTGCTGCATGATTAAAACGATAATCACTTAAAAACATTTCTACATCAATAATTCTTCCCATTACATAAGGACGAATGGTTTCTTTAATATCACTATCATATAAATCAAAAGCAATCGGTTCACTAAAATAATTATTTCCTCTTACTTCATCGATCATAGAATCATGAGCATGGATATACTGCCATAATCCCTGTCTTCCTTCTTCATTTAAATAAATCATTTCTTTAATATGCATGATATCTTCTTTAATTAAATAAACCATATAACCTAAGGGTTCATCACTACTATCATAATAAATAGCGACAAGCGTATCATCAACGTCCCAACGCCAGTATTCTTCCCAAGCTAAGTGGTTTCTAAATAAACATCCATGTGTTTGTCTAGCAAATTCAGTATGTAATTCTCGTAATTCTTTACTATCTTGTGATACACGTCTTACATACCCGTCGACTTCGATATTTTTAGGAATTTGTCTATCTGGTACAGCATAAGTCATTTTATTTGATACAATTTCAAATCCTCGATGACGATATAAAGGAATTGAATAAGGATAAAGTAATGCTAAAGATTGTTTATTTTCTTTCATTTCTACTAAACTTTCATACATTAATTTTCTCATTAAACCCTGTCCGCTATATTCAGGATAAGTTGCTACAGAAGTAATGAATCCTATTGGATAAACCGCATTATAAATATTCATATTTAATGGATAAACTGCAAATTGAGAAACTAAATTTTTGCCATCAAAACATCCAAGTACACTTGCACGTTCGAGTACACCAAATTTAGATTGACGAATATCATCATTTTCCCAACCTACTTCCATTAATTCTTCTTCGGTAACTTGAAAAGCATAACGTAATAAATTATTATATTGTTCAACATCTTTAACCGATAGATGTCGCATTGTAATTGTACTTTCAGACATGATCAATCCTCCCTATCACTATAGATTACCTTATCTTTAAAAAAATTTCAAGAGTCAATTTTTAAGCTGTATGACCACCATTTTTTCGTTTTTTTATCTTTTTTAAAACTAAATTTTTCAAATAAATGAATTGAAAAGCTAAATCAACAATTATTGTTTCACAATCAAATCCTGCATCATTCATGATTTTTGTAATTTGTTTTGCATTTTCTTCATTTTTATCACCAATAATTAATTTTTTACCAATTTCAATTCTTTTGACAATCACCATTGCAATTTGACCCGCTCCAACAATTAATACAACATCTTTCATTATTCTTCACTCTCCTTTTGTGATTTTATTGTATTAAAAAAAGTAAAATGAAATAATTTCAATTGCTTATTTATAAGATTAGTTTTACTAATGAAAATACATCCCTTATAATAAGCATAAAGGATGTGAAAAAATGATAGAAGTAAGATTAGCTTCAAAACCAGATTTACCTGCCATTTTAAAAATGGAACAGGAATTAGGAACCTATTTAGGTGATCAAATTGAATTAGATTTAAAAGCTCTAGAAAAAGTATTGATTGAAGAAAAAAGTTGCTTTTGTTTTATTGCCTATGATCAAAAACAACCTGTAGGTATGGCTTTTTGTTATTATACTTTTTCGACTATGCTCTCTAAAAAAGGAATTTATTTATTAGATCTTTTTGTAGAAGAAAATGCAAGAGGTAAAGGAATTGGAAAAGCCTTATTTAAAGCCATGGCCTATCATGCCATAGAAAATGAGTGCAAACGCATTGATTGGGATTGTTTGAATTGGAACAGTTCTTCTTTAGAAGTTTATCATCATTTAGATGCCCAAGTTCGTGATGATCATACTTTCTTTCGTTTAAATGAAGACAAAATTAAACAACTTGCAAAATAGCCTGTCAGAATGACAGGCCATTTAACATTTCAATCAATTTTTTATCATCTAATGGTTTTGAATAATAATATCCTTGAATAAAATCAACATTCATTTTGGTAAGTAACATAGCTTCTTCTTTTGTTTCTACCCCTTCACAAACAATAAGATAACCCATCTCTTGTAAAGTACGTACCATATTGCGATAAAAAATTTCTGAAGAAGAATTCATTGTAATATTAACAAGCAATGAACGATCCAGTTTTATAATGGAAAATGAGAGTTTTAAAATAGAATTCAAATTCGCATAACCTGAACCAAAATCATCTAAACAAAATTTAATTTGATTTTCTTGCATGATCTTAATTAATTCTTGTAATTCTTTAGAATAATTTATGGCTATGGATTCTGTAATTTCAAATTGGAACAAAGAAAGAGGTAAATCATAGCTTTGAATGATTTTAAGTAAACTTAAGCAATAATCTGTTTTAGCTATTTCAAGGGGTGATAAATTCACTTTAACGTTATTAATATTTTTTAAATTTTCTTGATTTTCCTTTAAAAATTTACAAATACGATGTATTTGCAAAGGCGTGATTGCATAAATCAACTCCTTCTTTTCGGCTAAACGAATAAACACTTCCGGACTGATCCAACCTAAACGTGGGTGATATAAACGACTTAAAGCTTCTAATGCACTAAACTGATGTTTTTTTACATCATAAATCGGTTGGTAAGCTACTGAAAAACGGTCTTCTTTAATGGTATCGTATAAAAAATTTACAACTTCTTGTTCGTATAAAAATTTAGCATGAAGTGTTTCATTTTCATTTAAAATCACCCCTTCTTTAACTTCTTGATGATTAATAAAACGTAAATATTGAATCCATTCATTTTCATTAGTAAAAGTATAATTTTGATCTATATCTACTATTTTTACAGGTACAAATAAATGTTCGTTGATTGTCAACAAATTACCTACCAAGCCTTGTTTTAAATTTTCTATAAAACAACAATGTTGATTTTGATTATGATGAATAATCAAGAATGTATTTTCTTCAAATTTAAAGATAGCCTCACTTTTAGCGAGTTTCACCAATTTATATAAAATAGTATTAAGGGAATGTTGTTCTTTAATCAAAGAGTCATCCATCAAATTTAATTGAATCAATGTAAAATAAACGTTTTTTTGATTTCTTCGATATTCATATAAACAATAGTTTAAATAATCTGAATTAAAACAATGAGAAGATAAATCAATGTAAGCAATTGGATTATTTAGAGTTAAATAGATCACCGTTACCGCAATCGTCGTACTTAATCCTACAAATAATTGAATTTTTAAAATTGTTTGAATAATAAAGCCAAAAATAAGTAAAATTGGAACTTCAACTAATGAAAGAAAATAATGCATTGTTAACTTACGAATATTAAAAAAAGTAAATAGAATATTAAATCCATATAAAAATAACATTGTGTAAATAAATATCGAATAATAAGGTCCAACGTATAAATAAGGGTATTGGTAATAAGAAATAACACCAGTAAAATAATTACTTACAATGATCAAAGCTCCTATTAAAAAGGCACCATAAACAAGATAGATAAGCCAAGATTTATTGGTACGTAAAATATAGCAATTCATTAAAAAAAGAGAAAAAGGTAAAAGCCATTCACTTAAATAAATCCCCAATTTAATTCCTACTGAATTTGGTTGAAAGATAAGGAAATAGGTATTTAAAACACCTAAACTACAAATTAAAATACTAGCTATAAGCATTTCTAAAAAACATTGGGTACGTCCATCATTTAATTTTTTTTGACAAATAAAATGAATCAGTTCAATTAATAATAAAAGTAAAGCCCCTATTAAATAGTAACCATTTAATGGTATTGAGCTTCCCCCCCTTTCTTAAGCATTTTCTTTATTATATCAAAAATAATCTTTAGTGAAAAGGCAAAAAAAACACCTTAAAGTGCTTTCTAAATAAGATATTTTTTCACTGATTTTTGTAAATAAGCAGTCGCAATCATCCCAATGATAAAACCAACATAGCCTATAAATTTTATCGATGTATAAGTTGTTACTTGTCCACCAATAAAAGTACCACAACTTATCCCTAAATTAAAGATTCCTGAAAAAATACTCATCGCAATAGCGGATGTATTTTCATTTGATAAGCGAATGAACTCTGCTTGAAAAGTTACATTACAAGCTGTAGCCATCATTTCCCAAATACCACAAACAAACATGATTGCTAAAGTAAATTTAGACATAAAGGTTAAACTACATAAAACAAGCGTAAAAATAATTAAGATTTTAGAAGTAAATCCTAAACGATTACGATCATAGTATTTCGAAAATAAGGCACTTCCAATAAGTCCTGCACCGCCAAAAATCATTAAAGTCGTTGTGATCAAATTATCTGATAAATGAGCGACTTGTTGTAAAAATGGATCGATATAGCTATACCCTGTATAATAAGCCGAAGCAAATAATAAAGTAAGAGCATATAAGCTCACTAATCCTTTATTTTTAAATAAATCAGGTAATTTTTTTAAAGTAAATCCTTCGCCTTGTTCAACACGAGGAAAAACAAAGAATAAGTAAATTAAAATAAGACTGGCAACGATTCCTACGCAACCAAAAGTCATACGCCATCCTAAATGTAACCCAATCACTCTACCTAATGGCATACCAAAAATCATCGCTACAGAATTTCCGCAAACAATAGTGGACATGGCTTTTGATTTAAATTCATCACGAACGATTCTTACACCTAAAGGTGAAACAATCGGCCAAAAAATTGCATGTGTACAGGCTACAAGTAAACGTGATAACATCAACATCATAAAATTACTTGAAATAGCTGATAAGAATTGCGCTAAAGCAAAGACAAAGGTTGTTGAAAGCAATAATTTACGATATTCGATTTTAGACACTAAAATCATTAATGGTAATGATAATACCATAACAAGTAATGCATACACTGAAATTAAACTTCCCGCTAATGCTTCACTGATGTTAAAAGCATGACCAATATCAGTAAGTAAAGCAATCGGCATAAATTCCGATGTGTTAAAAATAAAAGCTGAAAAAGTGATTCCAATTAAAGGTAACCATTCTTTCATTGTCATTTTTTGATTCATCTTGATCCCCCTATACATGAATTAAAACAAAAAAGATCCCCCCGGATTTTGTTTCAAAAGGATTATAAAGAATAACTTGCCTTGATGCAATAAAAAAAGATGAAAAATTACTTTCATCTTCTACTTAAAAAATTTAATTTGATCTACCACTTCAACATCTAAAGAATCAAGGTAAGTTTCTGCTTTCTGAATTGTTTTTAAATCTTGATATTGAAATAAGTCATGTGCATCAATACCTAAAATCGCTTTATTTTGATATTTGCTGGCAATTTGCCAAAAAGTGGAATTAGGATATTGACGATGTGTGCTGTACCCTAATAAATTGAATTCTAAAGGAATATCCAATTCTTTTGCCCTTTTACAAATTTTACTCATTTCTTCTTTATATTCATTAGATTCTTGATCTTGATAATATACTAAATCAGGATGAGCTACATAGCTATATAAACCTGTCTCTATAGCACAAATAACATCATGAACATAGTCTTTTAAAACTTGGATATTGTTTGTTGGAGCACCATAATAAAGACCATCTTCATCACTACCTTGAAAATGATTACCTAAAATAATGTAGTCTAAATCATAATCTTTAATCGCTTGTTTTAACCAATCCATATATTTAGGAAAATATTCGCATTCTAATCCAATTTTTACATCAATTTGATCTTTATATTTTTCTTTTAACAAGCGTAATGTTTCAACATAATTTGCAAGTTCTCCTTCTTCCATACGCATCGTAGGATGATAGTTTGTTTGATAATGCCAAGGTGTATGGTCAGCAAAACCAATCACTCTATGTCCTTGATTGATTGCTTCTAATATGTATTGTTCTTCATTTCCTCTTGCATGTTTGCATCGAGGTGTATGTGTATGATAATTTGCTTTCAATTTAATCCCTCATTTCTAGTCATAATCCACTTTACTTGTTTTTCTAATAAAAATCAAGAGGATCAAGCCAAAAATCACAAATGTTATAGCCATTAAAAAAGCATAACGATAAGAATTTGTAAAATCATAAATATAGCCGACTAATGTGAGTGAAGCAGCACTTGAAATCGACGTCATAAAAGAAACCATTGGATAAACTTTAGAATAACGTTTTGTCCCAAAAAATTCTTTTGTAAGTAAAGCGATCCCTACTGCACCAATCGAAAAGATAGAACCAAATAGAGCTGCACCTACAATTAAAGCATCGAAACTTGTAAAGGTAATTAAAAGTAAAGAAGCTATTCCATTAATAATTAAGATGATTGTTGATGCTTTCATAATACCTATACGATCACTTAAAAAGCCAATCACTAATTTCGAAATAATATTACCAATCATACTGGCTGATAACATCATGGCTCCTATCGAACTAGTTAATCCTAAAGTTAAAGCATAACTTGGAAAATGAGATGGGATCCCTGTAATCGCCGTCATTAAAATTGCAAAGATCACAAAAGTAATAAAAGATATTTTTAAAGGATTAAAAATAATCGTTTTATTATTCGATTGAATAATCACGTTATTTGGATCATATCCATAAGGATGTATATTTTCATTAGCTGGATCAATTTGAAATGGAAGTAATAAAGCAGGTAAACAAAGTAAAGCTACCATTCCAGCCATAATAAAGTAAGCATGACGCCAACCAAAAGCTTCAATACAATGACTTAAAATAGGCGAACAAACCGCACCTGCCACACCACTAAAGCTTAAAACAATACTGGTTGCTAACCCATGTGATTTTTCAAACCAGTAACCTATAATGATCGTAATAACTACCATAGAATAGGTAACGATGGCTAAGCCACGAATAGCACCTAAAAGATAAAATTCATAAACATGGTGACTCATCCCCATTAAAGCCGTTGTTATCACTGTAGCAAGAACACCAGTAAATAGAATACGTTTATAAGGATAATGATGAATCAATTTAACGATAAATAAATACCCAAAAGCTGAGACAATCGATGAGATCGTCATATGTAAAGTAAAAGTTCCTTTTAAAACCCCTAAATCTTGCGAAACAATTTGATAGAATACACCTGTAGAATTGAAACAAACACCAATTGAACTCGCAGCTAAACCACAACAAACCGCTAAAACCAACCAAGGTTTAATTAAATTATTTTTCATATGTTCCTCCATAAATTAAGATATTTCAATTGTAATCGTTTTACTAATAATAAACAAGTGCTTTTGAAGGACTTGCAAAAGATGAAAATAAAAAAGAACAGCTTTTGCTATTCTCTTTACTACAAACTTCAAATTTACTAAATTCATATCTAAATTGTACTATATAATAATGATATTACCTATCAATTTTAGTGATTGTAAATGAAAGTAAACTTATATTGCCAAAAAGAGTCACTTTGTGGATTTTCTTTATCAACACCTATGCATACTTTCTTATAACCTAAAATCAAATCCATATTTACAACCAAAGAATGTTCTTCAAAAAAACAATATAATATTTATTATCATAACCCTTATTAGGGATAATGCTTTCATATCTTCTAGAATACTTTCTTTTGTAACAAATGATGGATGATATTGATCGTAAATTTTATTTACACAACTCATAGCATAAATAAGATCGACATCATTTCTATCTAATATATACATCACATATTTTTTAATAATAATTTAATATCCATAAATATCTCTTTGATTAATTTATATACATATTCTACCATGAAGATCACCCTATTGACATTATCATAAAATAAAAACACATCAAGTCAATGATGTGTTAAAGAAATCAGTAATATGGTAGCGGGAGAGGGATTTGAACCCCCGACACTCCGGGTATGAACCGAATGCTCTAGCCAACTGAGCTACGCCGCCATATAGT
>URQL01000045.1 GCA_900550005.1 uncultured Erysipelotrichaceae bacterium | reverse complement strand
TATCGACTTGCTAAAATGATGAACCAACAGGGAAGTACAGTCTATTTATATAGTATGCGACTTTTACCAGCAATGCATTGTTTTGATCACATACTTGCTTTAGAAGATGAAAGTAAATTAGATAAGTATTTTCCTAATATTAAGGATAAAACAAAGATTAAGCAATTAGGTCAACAAATGAGAAGAAACTATGTAGAATTTATTGTACATGGACAAGTTTTAGAAAAAGATTGGTTACCTTTAAATCAAAAACAATGTGAAATGAGATGGAACAATCAATGTCATGTTACAAAAATAGATCAAGAAGTACTAGATCATATAGGAAGTCAGGTGTTTAAATTGTAGTATGCAATCATTTATTTATAAATTATTAACTTATATTAATGGTTCAATAAAACAAGATACCAATTATCATATTGCACGAACATTGCTTTATCATATTAAAGAAATAGAAAATTATTCTTTAGAAGAAATGGCACAAGTCTGTTTAGTATCTGACTCTACTTTACATCGTTTTTTTCAACTGATTGGTTATAAAAATTTTAAGACATTAAGATTATCTTTACAAAATCAAGAAGAACAATATTATCCTACTATTAATAACCAACATGAAAAAGGAGATTATTTGATTAAAATGAATGAAAATATGGAGATGATTGAACAAGTAGAACTTTCATCTTTAGATCGAATTATTCAATCTATGTGGAAAGCAAAACAAATTTATTTATTAGGTTATGGAGATTTTCAATATCCAGCTTTATATTTTCAAAAACAACTTTTTTCTCATGGCATTTTAAGTGAGGTTGTTGCAGTAGGAGAGATATCTCAAGATTGGTTAAAGCGTATTGATCAAGATAGTTTAATCATTGTTACAAGTTTACGTGGTTCTTTTTTACATCTTCATGATGATGTGAATAATCAACAAACTTTAGCTATGATGCCAGCCAAAAAAATATTGATTACCCAAAGTCAAAATGAAGATTGGGAAAAGATTTTTGATTCTATTCTTTATTGTGGTAAATATAACGAAAATGGATTAGGTAAATATGCGATTATGCGTATTTATGAAAGAATCATATTTAGACTACATGAAACCAGTGGTGTTCATGTCTATGAATAAACTCTTCAAAAAAAGAAAGAGCTTTTGTAAAATAACGATTATAATAAAAAAAGAGGTGAAACTAGATGAAATTTACAGATGGATATTGGATGTTTAAAGAAGGATTTGAACAATCGAATTCAATAGAAGTTTATGATTATAAAATTGAAAATAATAGTATTATTTTATATACACCATTTAAAAGTATTCAAAGTAAAGGAGATACTTTAAATTTAGGAATGCTAACAATTGAAATTAGTTCGCCAATTGAAAATGTGATTGGGATTAAAGCTTATCACCATTTAGGTTCAAATAAAAAAGAACCTCATTTTGATATTAATAAACAAGACGTAAAAGTTACAATTGAAGATCAAGAAGCTACCCTAACTTTAACAAGTGGAAAAGCACAAGTCGTTGTCGATAAAGCAAAAGGACATTATGAATTAAGTTTTTACTTTGATGGGGAACTTAAAACAGCAAGCCTGTTTAAATCATTAGGTTATATTAAAACAAAAGATACAGTTTATATGAAAGAAGAATTAACTTTACAAGCACATGAATGTATTTATGGACTAGGTGAAAGATTTACACCATTTGTGAAAAATGGACAAGTTGTTGATATTGATAATAAAGATGGTGGAACAGGAAGTGAACAAAGCTATAAAAATATTCCTTTCTATATTTCTAGTGAAAACTATGGTATTTTTGTCAATAGTACCGGTAAAGTAAGCTATGAAATCGCATCTGAAAAAGTATCCAAAGTGCAATTTAGTGATGAAGGAGAAAAACTACATTACTATTTTGTTGGAGGAAAAACAATGAAAGAAGTATTAGTTAATTACACTACTTTAACAGGAAAACCTTCATTACCACCTAAATGGTCATTTGGTTTATGGTTATCTACTTCTTTTCTAACTAATTATGATGAAAAAACAGTGAATGAATTTATTGATGGTATGTTAGAAAGAGCTATTCCTTTAGATGTATTCCATTTTGATTGTTGTTGGATGGATGAATTTGAATGGTGTAATTTTAAATGGAATGAAAAAACATTCCCAGATCCTAAGAATATGTTGAAACGTATTCATGATAAAGGAGTTAAAATCTGTGTATGGATCAATCCTTATATTGGACAAAAATCACGTTTATTTAAAGAAGGAATGGAAAATGGTTACTTCTTAAAACGTGCTGATGGTAGTGTTTGGCAATGGGATATGTGGCAAGCAGGACAAGGTATTGTTGATTTCACAAACCCTAAAGCAAAAGAATGGTACTTAGGTTATTTAGAAGAATTAATGGATATGGGTGTAGATAGTTTTAAAACAGACTTTGGTGAAAGAATTCCTGAAGATGCTGTATATTATGATGGTAGCGATCCAGTATTAATGCATAACTACTATACTTATTTATATAATGAAGCAGTATTTGAATTATTAGAAAGAAAACGTGGTAAAGGAGAAGCATGTTTATTTGCTAGAAGTGCCACTGTAGGTGGACAAAAATTCCCAGTTCACTGGGGAGGAGATTGTGTATCTCAATATTCATCAATGGCTGAATCACTTCGTGGTGGATTATCTTTCACATTATCTGGATTTGGTTATTGGTCACATGATATTGGTGGGTTTGAAGATGGATGTACACCAGATCTTTATAAACGTTGGAGTCAATTTGGGTTACTTTCTACCCATTCTAGATATCATGGTAGTGGAGATTATAAAGTGCCATGGTTATTTGATGAAGAAGCCGTTGCTATTACACGTAAGTTTACTAAATTAAAAGTTGCTTTAATGCCTTATTTGTATAGTGAAGCTTATTTAACACATCAAACAGGAATTCCAATGATGAGAGCAATGGCATTAGAATTTAATGAAGATCGTACAACTCATACTTTAGATACACAATATATGTTAGGAAGTAGCTTAATGGTTGCGCCAATCCTAAATGAAAAAGGAAACGTAGAATACTATTTGCCAAAAGGTACATGGACGAATATTCTTACAAATAAAACTTATGTAGGACCTACTTGGGTAAAAGAAAATCATGATTATACAACTTTACCACTACTTGCTAGAGAAAATACGATTTTAGTTACAAGTAAACAATTAAAGAGTGCAGATCATGCTTATTTAGAAGATGTGAATATTTGTTTATATGAAATTCAAGAAGGACAAATTCTTTCTCAAGTTGTTCATGATGAAAATCAACAAGGAACAATTTTAGTAACAAGTGATGCAAACTCAATTGAAGTTAAAATTCAAGGATTTGCTGGAAATAATGATATTATTTATAAAGGAAAAACATATCACATTGATGAAGAAATAATTATTGAAAGGTAGGAGATAAAAATGAGTTTTCCAAAAAATTTTTTATGGGGTGGAAGTATTTCTGCATTTCAAGCAGAAGGTGCTTATTTGACAGATGGTAAATCACTTAGTGTAAGTGATTTACGTTTAAAAGCAGCAAGTGATAAATATGGTTTAGCAGATAGTTCTGTAGCCGTTGATTTTTATCACCATTATAAAGAAGATATCCAATTAATGAAAGAATGTGGATTAAAAAGTTTCCGTTTCTCAATTGCTTGGACACGTATGATTCCTGATGGAGATGGTGAAGTCAATCCTAAAGCTGTAACTTATTATAATGATGTGATCAATGAATTACTAGCCAATGGGATTGAACCCATTGTGACTTTATATCACTTTGATTTTCCACAAGTATTAATTGAAAAATACAATGGTTTTGTATCAAGAAAATGTATTGACGCTTTTGTCAATTATTGTAAAGCATGTTTTGAAAATTTTGGTGATCGTGTAAAATATTGGTTAACGATCAACGAACAAATGGTAATTACACATCTTCCTGGTTTCCAAGGATTAAAAACAGAAAAAGAAGCTTTCCAAGCATTCCATCATATGAATATTGCACATGCTTTAGTGACTAAACTTTATCATTCAATGAATTTACCAGGACAAATTGGGCCTTGTATTTCTTATACAACACGTTTACCTGCTACTTTTAAATCAGATGATGTGATGTTAGCTTATCAAGAAGATGATATGCATGTCTTTTCTTTAATTGATGTTCATTATTATGGAAAATATCCTCAATATTTTATTAATGAACTTACTAAAGAAGGATTAATGTTTGAAATGTTACCAGAAGACGAAGAATTATTAGCAAATGCAAGACCTGATTTTATTGCCATCAACTGGTATGTCACAGAAGTTATTGGTCAATATGTCGGTGAAAATATGCATGGAGAATATAATGGACCAGAACTTCCTCGTCAAAGTCGTGCTGTTGAAGGAAAATATCAATATTATAAAAATCCTTATACACCTTATAGTGAATTTAATTGGAATTGTGATGGGGTTGGATTAAGATTTGCTTTAAGAAGACTATATGCACGTTATCATTTACCAATTATGATTACTGAAAATGGTTGGTCTGCAAGAGAAACTTTAACAGAAGATGGAAGAGTGCATGATCAAGAACGTATTCATTATTTTGAAGAAATGGTTAAAGCAATGTCTGATGCGATTGATGATGGAGTAGAATTATTCTCATTTAACCCATGGTCATTTATTGATTTATTAAGTTCATCACAAGGTATGGACAAACGTTATGGTATGGTTTTTGTTGATCGCACAAATGATGATCTTAAAGAATTAAAACGTTATAAAAAAGATAGTTTCTATTATTATCAACAAGTGATTAAAGAAACAACAGGTAAGTAATAATTATCTTGGCGTAAATTAATATTATATTCAAGTCATCTCATTGAGATGGCTTTTTATTTTTTCCTTTATAAAATGAAGCAATGATTTAAATTTACTGAACGAAGTGAAAGTAGATTTTTTAAATGTGAAAAGTAACGCAGATATATAGTAACAGATAAAACTGCACTTTTGACATGTATTTTTTATAGTTTAACTATATTTTTTACTCCATGTTTATAGTGTTTATAAATAATTTGATCAGCATGCAATTTATGTTTTAATGACTAATTGTTGAAAATATATCAGTAGAGGATAATTTATAATAGCAAACTTTATGCAAAATACATAATTAAACAACAAAATACAAAAAATAGCTTAAAATTGTATATACACAAATACAATGCGTTTAAATTAGATATTTAACAAATTATTGTTGACTATAGATAAAAAAGTAATATAATTAAAGCAACAGTTAGGATACTAGTTGTTACTATAATAATGGGAAGGGGGATAAAAATGGAACAATCAAATGTGATTATTGCGGATGATGCATTAAGACCAATGGATGGTGGTAAAGCGGTAGCTATTTGCTCTATCATTGTTACAGATGATTAGTCGTTATTCTGGTACAGATATTATATTTTATCTGTACTAGAATTTTATAATTAATTTTGCTTATTGAAGGAGGTATAACAATATGTTTATAGATTATTCGACAGAACCAATTGATATAGTTTCTAAGGAAAATAGATGGCTTTGTACTTATCGATATGAACCGTTTTTAAAGAAATGGTTCTATGTAGAGCCGAATATGAAAAGAATGATTAAATTAGTAAAATCAGAAGATGTACCAGAAATCGTTTTAAATCATTCAAAAAAAGTCAAATATGATTCTTTATATTCATATTATGCACCTATCAAAACTCAAATTCAAATAAATAAAGGATGTAATTATAAATGTAAAATGTGTTATGCTTCTTCTTCGAATTTTGTTGATCAAGAAATTTCTTTAAAGGAATTGGACATGACTTTTTCAAAGTTAAAAAAATTAGGGGTATTAAGAGTTAATTTTGTTGGAGGGGAACCTTTTTTTAGAAAAGATTTTATTGAAATATGTAAATTAGCAAGGAAACATCGGCTATTGTATTCTTTTATTTCAAATGGAATCATATGTGGTCAAAATATTGAAAAATATTCATGGGTAATTGAAAATGCATTTAATATGCAAATATCCTGTAATGGATTTGATGAGTCTTATAAATATGAATACAATTCTTTCAATTGGTTGATTGCAAAGAAAAATATAACAAAAGTAATAAATAAAGCTAAAAAGTCTATATTGTCATATGTTATTACAGAAAACAATTATGAAGATATACCTAATTTTATCCAATTTGCTTCAGAAATTAATCCTACAGTTATTAAATTTGGAACAGTATGTTTTTCAGGACGAGCTAAAAAGGATAAAGCAGTAGATTATTATCAAAATATTGTTCCAAAAGCTAAAAAAATTATTAATGATATGAGGGAACGGTATCCACACTTACTTATTCAGTCTCAAATAGATCAAGGAATAGATACACCCTTATGGGAAGAATTTTCTAATGATTATCGACCTTTTGAATTTTATTTTTCACCCGAAGGGAAAGATGGCTTTTATATAAAAGTCAATGGTAACATTTACCCTTTTCCATTATTATCAGAATATGATGAACTTAAAATTGGTTCAATTTATGATAATTTTGCTGAAATATGGAAAAATAGTGAGGTATTAAAAGATATACGTAATGTAACATTTAAAAATAGTTTGTGTGGTAAGTTAGGTTGTAAGAAAGTATGTGGTTTATGGTCAAGATCTTATGCATATGCTTGGTCAAATGATTTATATGGAAAAATTCCATGTTTATTGACAAATTGGGAATAGGTGGTGTTAAAAATGATTGAATTGATTGATATAAATAAAAGTTATAAATTATCAAATGGGAAAGTGATACGTGCTTTAGATAATGTAAATTTTTGTATTCAGCAAGGATCAATGGTAGGATTAATTGGAATGAATGGAGCTGGAAAATCCACCCTTGTAAAAATACTATCAGGGATTCTTATACCTGATAGTGGAATTTGTAAGTTAGATGGTAATATACCTTATATTAATCGAGAAAAAAATGCTAAAAATATTGGTGTTATGTTTGGGCAAAAATCACAACTATGGTGGGATTTACCTCTTAAAAACACATTTGAAGTATTGAAAATCATTTATGATGTTGAAGATAAAAATTATGTGTCTATGATGAATTATTTAATTGAGAGATTTGAATTAGATGAATTTTTACAGCAACCTGTTAGAACTCTTTCATTAGGGCAACGTATGAGGGCAGAAATTGCTTGTATATTACTTCATCATCCTAAAATAGTATTTTTAGATGAACCTACAATTGGACTTGATATCATGATCAAGAATAAAATTAGGGATGCACTTATACAATATAATCAAGAATATAAGACTACATTTATTATTACGTCTCATGATATGAAGGATATTGAAAAATTATGTAATCAGTTAGTCATTTTAGATAGTGGTAAAATATTATTTGACGGTCCTACTGAAAAATTTTATCAAGTATATAAGAAAGAAACAATTATCAAGTGTCAAATTTTTGAAGATATCAAGGAAATTAAAAAATTATTATTTAACAAATATGATAATTTAAGTATATCGGATGAAAATCAAAATTTAATTATTAAAGTCGATTCTGATTCACAATTGTCACCAGTAATTATTAAATATCTTGCTTCGATAGCCACGATTAATAAACTTGAAATATCAGATAATACTTTAGAAGATTTAATTAGTCAAATTTATCATGAAAAAAAAGCTTCATAAAAAAATTGTATTATTAAAAACATTTGCTGATATTTCATATCAATCTCAAAAAAATTATAATTTGAATTTTATTTTTATGATATTTGGTAATTTATTAGGAGCGGTAATTAATTATTTAATATGGTATAATGTTTTTTTATCTTCAAATACTAATAATATGAATGGATATAGTCTAAATGAAATTTTACCATATTATTTATTAGTGACAATTGTACAACTTATTTTATTTCAGGATACTGATTTTTATGTATCAAAGGACATCAAAGATGGAAATATCGTATTCTCTTTAACTAAGCCAATTTCTTTTTATTTACTTAATTTATCAAAAACATTTGGTTCAGCTTTATTTTATGTTATATATATATGTTCGCCAATTATTTTATTATTTTTAATTTATGTTATTTTTTTTAATATCAAATTGTTAAATTTTGCATATTTTTTCTTATTTTTTATTTCAACAAGTTGTGGGTTTTATATTATATTTGAATTTGAATACCTATTTGGACTTTTCTCCTTTATAACCATGAGTAACTGGGGAATATCAAAGTTTAAGTTACTATTAATAGAATTTCTATCAGGGAGTGCTATTCCAATTTTTATGCTTCCTCAAATTTTTTTAAATATAGTTAAATGTCTACCTTTTTATTATTCAATATGTTTTCCTGTTGAAATCCTTTTACAAAAAAAATCATTAAATGAAATTTTATTTGGCTTGATAATTCAAATTTTATGGATTATTTTATTTCATTTTTTAATAAAAAAAATATGGAATAAAGTTGTGCATTATATATCTATAAATGGGGGATAAATATGAAACTTATAAAATATTTTAAAATATATTTAAAATTACAGAAATATAATCTTCAAAAATTATCTATATATAAATTGGATTATTTTATAGGAATTATTACTTTTTCCATAAATCAACTATTTTCAATCCTAACTTTATTGATTATTTTTAAAAATACGATTAGTTTAGGAGATTGGAATTATTATCAGCTTTTATTTTTACAAGGATATATATCCTTAATTATAGGAATTACCGATTTATTAACAGACAATCTTTGGAGTTTTGCTGGTACTATTATTGCTAGAGGAGAATTTGATAAATATTTAATTAAGCCTATACCATCTTTATTGGCTGTAATTATCGATAGATTCCAAATGGAGGCAATAGGAAGTATAATTATATCTTCAATTATTGTTATTTATTCATGTATAAAAATGAGAATGAATTTAAATTTATCGTTTTTTGTTTATATTTTATCTTCTTGTTTAATTATTATAGCAATAAAAATAATTGTTGCATCAACCGCTTTTAAATTAAAAAAAAGCCGAGCATTAATGTATCTTATTTTTAAATTTTTAGACTTTTGTAAATATCCGTTAACAATATATCCAAAAATGATACAGTTTTTCTTGACGATATTACTTCCATTTGGTATTGCAAGTTATTATTCGGTAAAATCTATTTTAAATTATTCGGCTTATTTCAGTTTTATATTCTTATTTTTATCACTTTGCTTGATATGTTTAGCTATAAGAATATGGAATGTTTCTTTAAGGCATTATTCAAGTTCAGGAACATAATGAGAATATTAATATGATAAGTTAATTTATGATATTTTATAAATAATAAAACGTTATAAAAAAGATAGTTTCTATTATTATCAACAAGTGATTAAAGAAACAACAGGAAAGTAATATTAAAGAAGGATGTTGATTTAGGTTTACATCCTTCTATTTTTTTATTTGTAATTGCTTTCTTACTTTATTTTCGTTTGACACCTTTTTTTGTAATGGTATAATAGTCGTGTAAGTAAATAGGTAGGGTAAAATACTTAAAAAAGTTAAGGAGGTAAGACTTACAGTGGACATGAATGAAATTATTGAGACTTATGGTTGTAAAACATTTACTGATGATACGATGAAAGCACGTATTCCAAAATCAGTATATAAAGCTTTTCATGAAGCTTTAGATAAAGGGGAACCTTTATCTAAAGAAGTAGCAACAGTTATTGCTAATGCAATGAAAATTTGGGCAATTGAACAAGGAGCAACTCACTTTACTCACTGGTTCATGCCAATGACTGGATTAACGGCTGAAAAACATGATTCTTTCTTAGAACCAGATGGAAATGGTCATGCAATTACTGAATTTAGTGGTAAAACACTTAGAAAAGGAGAACCTGATGCATCATCTTTCCCATCAGGAGGATTAAGAGCGACATTTGAAGCAAGAGGTTATACAGCTTGGGATTGTACTTCACCTGCTTTTGTTAAAGATGGGACATTATATATTCCAACATTATTCTGTTCTTATACAGGAGAAGCATTAGACAAGAAAACACCATTACTTCGTTCAATGGATTCATTAAGTTATGCAGTTAAAAGATTAATGAATTTATTAGGACATGACGAAGTGGTTAGTGCTAGCGCATCTGTCGGAGCTGAACAAGAATATTTCTTAGTATTAGATGAATATTATCAAAAACGTATGGACTTAAAACTTACAGGACGTACATTATTTGGTGCTATGGCTCCAAAAGGACAAGAATTAGAAGATCATTATTTTGGTAGCTTAAAACGTAAAGTAGCAGCCTTTATGAAAGATTTAGATGAAGAATTATGGAAATACGGTATTCCATCTAAAACAAAACATAACGAAGTAGCACCTGCACAACATGAAGTTGCTTGTGTTTATGCAAAAATGAATATTACAACAGATAATAACCATTTATTAATGAACATCATGCAAGATGTTGCGAAAAAACATGGTCTTAGATGTTTATTGCATGAAAAACCATTTGCTGGAGTAAATGGATCTGGTAAACATGATAACTTCTCAATTATCGCTAATACGGGGTTAAACTTATTTAATCCAGGAAATGATCCAATTCATAATATACCATTCTTAGCTGCTTTAGCTTGTACAATCAAAGGTGTAGATGAATATGCAGACTTACTTAGAATGTCTATTGCTTCTGCCGGAAATGATCACCGTTTAGGTGCTGATGAAGCACCACCTGCAATTATTTCAATGTTCTTAGGTGATGAATTAAATCAAGTGATTGATTCAATTATCACTGGAGAAATTAAAGAAAGTGTTCATGGAGCACGTTTCCAAACAGGTGTATCTGTAGTACCAACCTTCTCAAAAGATAATACAGATCGTAACAGGACTTCTCCATTTGCTTTTACAGGTA
>URQL01000044.1 GCA_900550005.1 uncultured Erysipelotrichaceae bacterium | reverse complement strand
CTTAGATCCATTAGTTGTAGGTAAAGAACATTATGAAGTAGCTCATGGTGTACAACAAATCTTACAACGTTACCAAGAATTACAAGATATTATCGCAATCTTAGGTATGGATGAATTAGGTGATGATGATAAATTAATTGTAGCTCGTGCTCGTCGTGTAAGAAACTTCTTATCACAACCATTTACTGTAGCTAGCCAATTTACAGGATTAGATGGTAAATACGTACACGTAGCAGATACAATTAAAGGATTTAAAGAAATCCTTGATGGTAAATGGGATCATTTACCTGAACAAGCTTTCCATAATGTTGGAACAATTGAAGAAGCTGTAGCTAAAGCAGAAACATTAGGATAGAGGTGAGGTTATGAGTACCTTTCCATTAAAAATTGTAACTCCAAAAGGCATTTATCTGCAAAAAGATGTAGAATTATTAAACCTTAGAACAACAGCAGGACAAATTGGGATTTTAGCTCACCATTTACCTCTTGCTAGTGGAATTGAAATTTCTGAAATGAACTTTGTAGTTGGTGGCGAAAGAACAAATTTTGCTATTGCTGGTGGATTTGTATATGTTGGAAACAATGAAACAACAATTATTGCGAATTCAATTGAAAGTCAAGAAGAAATTGATGTTAGACGTGCTAATGAAGCTAAACAAAGAGCTGAGAAACGTCTAGAAATGCATGATGGAGATATGTTACGTGCAGAAATTGCACTTAAAAAAGCAATTAACCGTATTCATGTTAAAGAAATGTAAAAAAATGAACAGGTATTCTTAATGAATACCTGTTTTTTATAAAAAAGGGGTATATTATGGTTTATTCAATCATAAAATTAGTGATTTATATAATTAGCTTTATGGCCAGTATCTATGGTTTAAGTAGTATAGATTTTGCAAGATTACTACATAAAAATAAAGCACGTGAATTTAACTTACTATATATTTTACTTAGTTTTGCATTAGCTTATTTAGTAGCAAACTTTTTATTAGAATTTATTACATTTAGAATCTGGTGATAACTTGAAAAAGAACTGTTTTAAAATAATTGTTTTATTTTTAATGTATGGAATCGTTTTAGGGTTAATAAAAGCCAATTTGATTTCAATTCATCCTTTTTTTAAAAATCATACCACTTTACAACAAGTTACGATCTCTTATTCGGATGGTCATCAAGAAAACCTTGATCTAGATGATTATCTAATTGGTGTCGTTGCGGGTGAAATGCCAATCACATTTGAGGATGAAGCCCTTAAAGCACAAATTGTCGCAAGTCGAACCTATGTTTTATCAAGAAATTATCAAGTAGATACAACAACTAAGACTCAAGTTTATTTGACAAAACAACAAATGCAAGAAAATTGGCAAGATCAATACGATAAAAACTATGAACATTTAAAAATGCTTGTACAACAAACTACTGGTGAAGTATTGACTTATCAAGGAGAATATATTTCTGCATTGTTTTTTTCTAGCTCAAATGGTTATACTGAAAATAGTGAGGATTATTTTCAAGCTTCTGCTAAACCTTATTTACGTTCAGTTAAAAGTCCTTTTGAACAAGATACCTGTCCTAATCTTATACGGACAAAAAATTTTTCATTTACTCAAATAAATGATTTGTTTGGTTTTATAGTTGATTCAATCGAAATTCAAAGCTATTATGAAAGTCATCACGTTAAAAGTGTAAAAGTAAATGATCAAATCTATAGTGGCCGACAAATTCGTGAATTACTTCAATTAGCTTCAACAGATTTTACTATCACTCAAGATGATCAAGGGTATACTTTTATGACAATGGGATCAGGACATGGTGTTGGTATGAGTCAATATGGAGCTAATGGCATGGCTTTATTAGGTTATTCTTACCAAGAAATTCTTCAATATTACTATCAAGGTGTAGAAATAACAAAAATTTAGAATAAAAATAAACATAATGGAAATACTCTTTATGAGGTGAAATTATGAAGAAAAAAACATATAAAATGGGGTTAGTCGGGTGCATGTCCGTACTTGTAATGTTAACTGGGTTATGGGTTTATGATCAAAATAAAATTCCTGTAAGTGAAGAACCGGTTGTATCTATTAAAAATGATGAACCTAAACAAGAAGAAACAAAAGAAAAAATTAATTATCCCTATCTTGATGAAAACGTAAAAGTGGTTAGAACTTATTATGATCAAAATGATGATACAACCACGCAACAAGCTTCATTAGTTCTTTTTGAAGGGGTTTATCGCCCTAATCAAGGAACGGATTTTGCTAATGAAAATACAAAATTTGATGTTGTTGCTTGTTTAAGTGGTGAAGTAACGCAAAAAAAAGACGATCCTATTTTTGGCTTAATGGTTACAATTAAAAGTAATGATATTGAAATTACTTATCAAAGTTTAGATAGTACGACTCTAGAAGTAAATCAAAAAGTTAAACAAGGGGATGTTATTGGTACAAGTGGTGAAAATTTATACGAAGCTGACTTAGGCAATCACTTACATTTAATTATTGAAAATAAAGGGGTTATTTTAAATCCAGAAAAATGTTTTTCAAAGACAGTTGATGAATTGAGTTAGGATGGTTCCTAACTTTTTTTCACAAGAAATTACAATTTTTATTGCTAGATTAATGATATTAGTATATGATATAATATTGTAGTAAAAAGGTTCTTAGGAGGAAAAAAACATGGGATTTTCAAAAGAAATTGGTATCGATTTAGGTACTGCAAATATATTGATTTATGTTAAAGGAGAAGGAATTGTAGTTAACGAACCATCTGTTGTAGCTATGGATGCAGAAACACATAAACCATTAGCTGTTGGTGCAGAAGCAAAAGAAATGTTAGGTAAAACTCCTGGAAGAGTACAAGCTATTCGACCTTTAAAAGATGGAGTTATTGCTGATTTTCAAGTAACAGAAATTTTAATTACACATTTTATTAATAAATTAAACTTAAAAGGTGTCTTTTCAAGACCTACAATTTTAATTTGTTGTCCTTCTAATATTACATCTATTGAAAAAAGTGCAATTAAAGATGTAGCTGAACGTTGTGGAGCTAAAAGAGTATTCATTGAAGAAGAACCAAAAGTTGCAGCAATTGGTGCTGGATTAGATATTTCAAGACCTGCTGGACATATGGTTATTGATATCGGTGGAGGTACTACAGATATTGCTGTATTATCTTTAGGTGATATTGTTACAAGTACATCTTTAAAAATTGCCGGAGATAAGATGGATGAAGAAATTATTCATTATATCAAAGACAAATATAAATTATTAATTGGTGATCGTACTGCTGAACAAATTAAAATTGAAATTGGTACAGCTGTAAAAGGGGCTAGAGAAGAAAAAACAATGGAAGTAAGAGGACGTGACTTAGTTACAGGTTTACCTCATACAATTGAAATTAGTGCTGATGAAACAGAATTAGCTTTAAGAGAAAACTGTGCGACTATTGTTTCAGCAACAAAAGCTGTATTAGAAAAAACACCACCTGAATTAGCAGCTGATATTGTTAGTCGTGGTATTTTCTTAACAGGTGGAGGAGCTTTACTTCATGGTTTAGATACTTTACTTGAAAAAGAATTAAATGTACCTGTATTCGTTGCAGACAATGCATTAGATTGTGTTGCTGAAGGATGCGGAGTTATGTTAAATAATTTACATTACGTAAAATAAGAAAGGTTCAAACGATCCTTTCTTTTTTTTACATCTTTTTTTATTATATTCACATTGTTCAAGAATAAAAGTATGGTATAATAGGCAAAGATAGGAGGAAAGATGATGAATCTAGAAATTATTATATCTTTTCTTGTTGCCATGGTAATAAGTAGTTTACTTGTTCCACTTGTTAAAAAAGCAGGGGATAAATTAAATATTATTGCGATAGCCAATAAGCGTACAATTCATTCAGGAAGAATTGTTCGTATTGGGGGTTATGCAGTCTACTTAAGCTTTATTTTATGTGCTTATATCTTTTTAAAAACAGATACACAAATCAATGCCATTTTAATATCAAGTTTTCTTGTATTTATGGTGGGATTATATGATGATATACATGATATTACGCCTAAGAAAAAATTAATTGTGGAATTTATCGCAACATCGATCATTATTTTTTATGGTAAAACAATGTTACGAGGAGTAAATATTCCCCATTTGTCAGTGGAGTTATGTAATTTAATTGCTATTGTTATCACTTATGGATGGATTATTGGAATCACGAATGCCATTAATTTAATTGATGGGTTAGATGGACTTTGTATTGGAATTTCTTCTATTGTTTTAGTGACGATATCGATTACGTCGCTTCACTTTGGAAGAACGGATATTGCTTCTTTATCGATGATTCTAGCAGGAAGTGCTATTGGTGTTTTATTTTATAATTTTAATCCAGCATCGATTTTTATAGGTGATAGTGGTGCCTTATTTATTGGATTTATGATTTCAGTTATCTCATTACTCGGTTTTGGTTATAAAAGTTCTGCTTTCTTTACTTTAGGTGCACCAATTATTGTATTAGCTGTTCCTATTATGGATACGATCATGGCTATCTTACGTCGTAAGTTAAGAAAGAAAAAATTCTCAGAAGCAGATCGTGAACATTTGCATCATCAATTAATGTTTAATTTAAATTTAGGACAAAAGAAAAGTGTGCTTATTTTATATGGAGCGACAATTTTATTTTCAATGTCATCTTACCTTTATCTCTATGATAAAAGAGCGGCCATTGTTCTTTTTATGACATTAATGTTTATATTTGAAATTTTTGTTGAATATACACAGATGATTTCACGTAAATACCGCCCAGTACTTACACTAATCAATTTATTTTTACATAGTGATAAATTACCTGTTCTTAGTGAATCTGAAGATGATACTTTAGAAAATATTTCTAAACAAATCAGTGAAGATAATACTCGCCAAAAGGAATATTTTAGAAGAAAAGCAAAAGTATATGAAAGGACAAAGAGGATAGCAAAAATGAAAAATCAAAACAAATTAAGAAATCAAATTATTTTAATTTCAATTTTAGTCATCGCTATTGTAGCTGTTGGTGGTGGTGCATTTTATATTAACCGTCAAAATGAAATAAAACAACAAGAGCTAGAAAAACAAAAACAAGAAGATTTAGAGGGTGATGGATTACATTATCGTGAATCAGCTCATCCAACAGATTTATTAAAAGAAATTTATACTGAATTACAAGCAGCTAATGATTCAGGTGATCAAGAAAAAGAAGCAACTTATGTTGCTGCATATTTCGCTGCAGATTTCTTTACTTGGTCTAATAAAACAGAAAGAGAAGACATTGGTGGATTAAGTTATATCTGGCCAGATTCAAGACAATCTTTTGCATCTTATGCTTTAAGAGATTATTATGCCAACTTTACAGAATATGAAGCAAAATATGGTCAAACTAATTTACCAGAAGTAGTGAGCTATGTTGTAAATTCCTTTGATCCATCAGAATATAAATTAGAAAGTGAAGGAAATCAAGATAAAGAAACGTATGATATTAGTTTAGATATCACTTATAAAGAAAATGATGAAGGAATGCCAACAAGTTCATTAAAGAAATCAATGGTTATCACAGTAGTGAGAGATACTGAACTTTACTATGTAGTAGGAATTGACTATCAAGATGCTTAGAATGAAGTACCCCGTAAAAATTGGGGTATTTTTATTTATTCAATAATAAATTCTTAAATTAATCCTTTTTTTTCAACAAATAAACGTGTATAATGACAAAGTATTATTATTAAGGGGGATTTTATGTTTAAGGATTATGTTTCAATGTTGAAACAAGAGTTTAAAGGCTATAACTTGCAAACTCTTCTTCAAGATATGTTAGCTGGATTAACTGTTGCGGCAGTAGCTTTACCACTTGCATTAGCGTTTGGGGTAAGTAGTGGTGCAGATGCTGGAGCAGGATTAATTACTGCAATTATTGCTGGACTTGTTATTGGGATGCTATCAGGGGCGAGTTATCAAATTTCTGGACCAACAGGAGCTATGTCTGCAATCTTGATTGGTTTATCAACGACTTATGGGTTGCAAGGTGTTTTTATTGCTAGCTTTTTATCAGGATGTATGTTGATCATTGCATCTTTATTTAAGTTTGGAAAAGTAGTTTCTTTTATTCCTACAAGTGTTATCACTGGATTTACAAGTGGAATTGCAATTATCATTGCTTTAGGGCAAATTGATAATTTTTTTGGTACTTCATCAGTGGGATCAAGTGCTTTAGAAAAATTATTTTCTTATACAAAAGTAGGTTTTCCAGTTTCAATGCCTACAGTTTTCTTTGGTTTTTTAGTTGTGATCATTATGCTTATTTGGCCTAAAAAATGGGGAGAATATTGCCCATCTTCTTTAGCGGGGATCATTATTGCGTTAATTTGTCAATTAGCTTTAAATCTTCCTGTACATGAAGTAGGGACAATTCCTAGTACTTTATTTCCAGAAGCACGTTTATCCTTTTCTTCTTTACAATTAGGTACGATTACAAATTTAATGATTCCAGCTTCAAGTATCGCTGCACTGGGAATGATCGAATCATTACTTTGTGGTGCCAGTGCTGGAAAAATGAAAAATGAAAAATTAAATGCGGATCAAGAATTATTAGCACAAGGTATTGGAAATATGTTAATTCCTTTATTTGGTGGTGTTACGGCAACAGCAGCTATCGCTAGAACTTCTGTAGCTATTAAAGCAGGTGGAAAGACAAGACTAGTTAGTGTATTCCATGCAATTGTTATTTTGATTTCTATGTTTGTTTTAGGACCACTTATGTCACGTATTCCTTTAGCTGCATTAGCAGGAGTATTGATGGTTACAGCATGGCGTATGAACGATTGGAAAGAAATTAAAGCAATTTTTGGTAATCGTGTTAAAACAAATATTGCTCAATATTTAGTGACAATGTTATCTACAGTTATTTTTGATTTAACCGTAGCTATTGTTATCGGGGTAATGGTATCTTTTATTTTATTTGTATTAAATAATTCTCACTTACATATTGAAGTAAGAGATATTGATAAAGATCGAGTTGGTAAAGATTTAAAACATCATCATCAAAAAACAAGAATCATGTATTTAAGTGGACCTATTTTCTTTGGTACACAAGAACAAATGACACATGTTTTAGATGAAATTGATGAACCATTAGAAGCAATGATTTTTTCAATGCGTGGTGTACCATCAGTAGATGATTCAGGAATTCATGAATTATATGATATTGTTGATCGTTTAAACCAACATCAATGTAAATTTAAATTTACAGGTGTTCAAAATGAGGTTATGAATCAATTAAATCGTCATCATTTTGTAGAATATGTAGGGAAAGACCATTTCTGTTGGGATGCAATTATGGCTTTAGAAGCTTTAGACCAAGAATTAATGAGTGAGTAAGGGAACTTACTCGCTTTTTTTATCGAATGAGTTAAGCTAATTATAGTTGAAATAAAGCTAAGAATATGCTATATTGTAAATAGTTTTTGAATTTGAATACAACATAGGAGGAATATGTATGTTAAATATATTAATGATCATTGTTTCTATTGTTATCATTATTTTAGCACTTTTACAAAGTGGAAAATCAGATGGAATTATTAATGCTTTAACTGGACAAAGTTCAAGTTTATTTGCACAAACTAAAGAAAGAGGATCTGAATTAGTTATTACACGTTTAACAATTGGATTTGGTATTGCCTTTTTCGTTTTAGCAGTAATTATTCAAATGGGATAACAAGTAGGACAATGTAGTCCTATTTTTTTTTAAAGGAGGCGACAAAAATGGAGCAAAAAATACTCGACTTATTAAGTCAAAAAGATTATATGGGAAATAATATAGATGAAATCGCAACAATTTTAGGTTATGATCATAGTCAAGATTTTAAAGAACTTGTTAAATGCTTAGTTCGTATGGAAGATGAAGGAAAAATTAAAAGAGGCATTTTAGATCGTTATTTTTTAGCGAACCATGAAAGTGTCATCATTGGGACAGTACAACTTCATGCTCGAGGATATGCTTTTATACGTGTTGATAATGAAGAACAAGATGATATTTATGTAGGTGCATCTAATTTAAATGGTGCTTTAAATGGCGACAAAGTTAAAATTGAACTAATCGGTAAACAAAGTGGTAATTCTTTAGAAGGAAAAGTTGTTGAAATCATTCAACGTGGTTTACAACAAGTTGTGGGTTTAGTTAAACAAAGAAAAGGACGTTATTTAATTTTAGTTGACGATCCTAAATTTAATTCTGTAGTTTATCTTGATGGAGATCGTAAAGGAGCTATGGAAGGACATAAAGTGGTTGTTGAAATGACAAAATTCACGCCTCCTTATAAAGGAAAAGTAGTTCGAATCATCGGACATAAAAATGATCCTGGAGTAGATATTCTATCAATTGTTGCACGTTATGATATCCCAGTTGAATTTGATCAAAAAGTAATGGATTCTTTAGTAGATATTCCAGACGAAGTGAGTCAAGAAGATAAGCAAGGGCGAGTTGATTTAAGAGATGAATTGATCGTAACAATTGACGGGGATGATGCTAAGGATTTAGATGATGCAATTAGTTTAAAAAGAATGAAAAATGGGAATTATAAATTAGGCGTTCATATTGCCGATGTATCTCATTATGTTAAAGAGGACAGTGAATTAGATAAATCGGCTGTTGAAAGAGGAACTTCAGTTTATCTAGTAGATCGCGTTATTCCAATGTTACCTCATAAATTATCAAATGGGATTTGTTCATTAAATCCACGTGTTGATCGTTTAACAATTTCTTGTATTATGGAAATTGATCCACATGGAGAAGTGGTTAGCCATGAAATTTTACCAACCCTTATTCATTCAAGTGAGAGAATGACTTATAATAATGTAAATAAAATCCTTGATGGGGATAAGAAGGTAACAAAACGTTATCAAGATATTTATAAACTCTTTTTCTTAATGGAAGAATTAGCCATTATTTTAAGAACTAAACGTAATAAAAAAGGTGCAATTGATTTTGATGTTAATGAAGCAAAAGTGATTGTTGATAAACGAGGAAAACCAACAGATATCGTACTTAGAACACGTGGTATGGCAGAAAAGATGATTGAAGAATTTATGTTAGTAGCCAATGAAACTGTTGCTGAACATTTTAAATGGTTAGATGTTCCCTTTATCTATCGTGTTCATGAGCATCCTAAAAAGAAAAAATTGCTTAACTTTGCAACCGTAGCGAGTACATTAGGATATAAAATAAAAGGGTCATTAGATCATGTTTATCCAAAAGAATTAAGTGATCTATTAGAGTCAACAAAAGGAACAGAAGAACATAGTGTTATTTCAACCTTATTGCTTCGTTGTATGCAAAAAGCACGTTATGATAGCGAATGTTTAGGTCACTATGGTTTAGCAGATGAATATTATACTCATTTTACTTCACCAATTCGTCGTTATCCTGATTTACTTGTTCATCGTTTGATCCATACTTATTTATTTGAAAATAAAATGGATGAAAAAACAATTGAACATTTTAGTAAACGTGTTCCAATGTTAGCTGAAAGTTCATCTGCTCGTGAAATTGATGCAGTGAATTGTGAACGAGATGTTGATAGTATGAAAATGGCAGAGTATATGTCACGACATATCGGAGAAGAATTTGATGGAATCATCTCTTCTGTAACTGGATTTGGATTCTTTGTGGAATTACCTAATACAATTGATGGATTAGTGCACATATCTACATTAATGGATGATTACTATCATTATGATGAACAATTTATGATGCTAATTGGAGAAATGACAGGTAAAAAGTATAAAATGTCAGATAAAGTTCGGGTAAAAGTTGTGAGTGCTTCTAAAATTGATGCACAAATCGATTTTGAAGTTGTAACAAAGAAACCTAAAAAACGCAAAATTCGTGAGTTTAACACGACAGCTACCAAAAAGAAACAAAAACAACCTTATTATGTAGCATTTAAGAAAAAATCAACAAAAAAAAGTAGGAGGGGATCCTAGTGAAAATTGTTTCACAAAATAAAAAAGCTTATCATGATTACTTTATTGAAGATACTTATGAAGCAGGAATTGTGTTAAAAGGAACAGAAATTAAATCAGTTCGTAAAGGAAGTGCTAATTTAAAAGATAGCTTTATTCGAATTAAAAATAATGAAGCTTTCATAGAAAATATGCATATTGCTCCCTATGAACAAGGAAATATTTTTAATCATGATCCAATGCGAAATCGTAAATTATTACTTCATAAAAAAGAAATTATTAAACTTTCTAAACAAATCAAAGAAGGGGGTTATACCTTAATTCCTACAAAACTTTATTTTGATAAAGGAAGTAAAGTAAAAGTAGAAGTTGCTTTAGCTAAAGGTAAAAAACTTTATGATAAACGCCAAGCATTAAAAGAAAAGGATGCTAAAAGAGATATTGAAAAAGCAATGAAGAACATCTATTGATAAGTTTAATGAGTTTATGCTATAATAGGTGAGCAAGAGATTGCTTACCTAAATGGGGTCGTCTTGGATTCGACAGGGATCAGTTTGACTTTAGCTGCAGTCGATGGCACACGTAATGTGCAAACAAAAAATAACTGGAAACAGAACAAATTACGCTTTTGCCTAATATAAGTCGACATAGACTTTGGCATGCTACTATTTAGTCTACTCATAGCTAAATAGCTAGTATTATAACATGTGAGTTAAGGTATTACTTAGCCTAGAGGTAATACTCGAAAATCTATAGGATCGCTAAGTGAATATTGCTTATTGATTTAAGCTTAGCTAAATTTAACCAATAAGCTAAACTGTAGACGCTTTAGGGGGACGATTTTTGGACGCGGGTTCGATTCCCGCCGACTCCACCAAATGTAAATTACCTTGATTTTATCAAGGCTTTTTTATTTAGTGAGAAGATTTTGAAAAGAAAAATAATTATAAACAAAATTATAGATAAATTAACTTTAGGTCATAGAATAAGATCTCGTAAATGATTTTAACCAAATGTAAAAGAATACTTGTACTTGATGATTTATTCACTTTAGTTGAAAATAATA
>URQL01000043.1 GCA_900550005.1 uncultured Erysipelotrichaceae bacterium | reverse complement strand
ACAGAGCCTGCAATCGCATTCCGTATTTTCAAGGAGATGCTGGAGAAGAAGTATGGCAAAGCTGAGGCTGCTAAGAGAATCTATGCAACAACAGACAAAGCTCGTGGAGCTCTGAAAGGACTTGCTGATGAGGAAGGATACGAAGAGTTCGTAGTACCGGATGATGTTGGAGGACGTTTCTCTGTACTGACAGCTGTTGGACTTCTTCCGATCGCAGTCAGCGGAGCTGATATTGATAAGCTGATGGAAGGTGCAGCAGAAGGAAGAAAATTCGCACTTGAGAATCCATTTGAGGAAAATGACGCAATGCTCTATGCAGCAACACGTAACATTCTGCTCCGTAAGGGGAAAGCGGTTGAGATCATGGCAAATTATGAGCCAAGCCTGCATTATGTATCTGAGTGGTGGAAACAGCTCTTCGGAGAGAGTGAAGGCAAGGATAAGAAAGGAATCTTCCCTGCATCTGTAGACCTTACAACAGATCTTCACTCTATGGGACAGTTCATTCAGGATGGAAGCAGAATTATGTTCGAGACTGTTATGGAGGTGGAGGAGCCGACAGAGCAGATCACAATCGGTGAGGAGCCGGTGGATCTGGACGGATTGAACTACCTTGCAGGCAAGACAATGGATTTTGTAAATAAGAGTGCTATGAATGGTACGATTCTTGCACATACAGACGGACAGGTTCCGAATTTGAAAGTGACAATTCCGGCGCAGGACGAGAAGTCACTTGGACAGTTATTCTATATGTACGAGTTCGCATGCGGTGTCAGCGGATATATTCTTGGAGTAAATCCATTTAATCAGCCGGGTGTTGAGAGCTACAAGAAGAACATGTTCGCACTTCTTGGAAAACCAGGATACGAAAAAGAAAGAGAAGAACTTCTTAAGAGATTATAAGAATGGCAACGATATACGAAAAATTAAAAGCTATGCCAAGTAATAAAAAAGAAGCACGTAAATTTGTGCGTTTATTTACGGCAAAGGCATCAGAAATAGAATTTGATAAATTAGGAAGAATCAATTTACCTAAATCACTTATTGATGAAGCAAACCTTACAAAAGAATGTGTTGTTGTAGGGGTAGTTGATCACGTGGAGATTTGGGATGCAAAAAGTTGGGATGATTATTATGATCAAGAAAAAGATAATTTTGAATCAATCTCAGAAGAATTAGAAGATTTTGATTTCTAAGGAGGCAATTATGTTTGAACATGTAACAGTTATGCTTGAAGAAGCCGTAGACGGATTAAATATTAAAGAAGATGGGATTTATGTAGATTGTACCTTAGGAGGAGGAGGACACAGCGCTCGTATTCTTTCTAAGTTGACAACAGGGCATTTATATGCATTTGATCAAGATGAAATCGCCATTGCAGCAGCAAATGAGCGTTTAAAAGCCATTTCGGATCATTATACGATTATTTATTCAAACTTTGTTCATTTAAAAGAAAAATTAAATGAATTGGGTGTTGAAAGGGTGGATGGTGTTCTTTTTGATTTAGGTGTATCTAGTCCTCAATTTGATACCGGAGAAAGAGGTTTTAGTTATAACTTCGATTCACGTTTAGATATGCGTATGGATAAACGTCAAGAATTAGATGCATATGAAATCGTTAACACTTATCCTTATGAAAAGTTAGTTAAAATTTTATATATGTATAGTGATGAAAAATTCGCTAAGCAGATCGCTAGAAAGATTGAAATGCATCGACAAATTAAACCGATTGAAACCACATTTGAGTTAGTAGAAATCATTAAAGAAGCGATTCCTGCACCTGCTAGAAGAAAAGGTGGTCATCCTGCAAAACGTACTTTTCAAGCTTTACGTATTGCTGTTAATGATGAATTAAATGTATTTGAATCTGCATTAAATCAAGCCTTGGAATTAGTTAATGTGGATGGAAGAATTGCGGTTATTACATTTCATTCGTTAGAAGATCGTATTTGTAAAACGATTTTTAAAGAAAAATCAACAACAAATGTTGCACCTGGATTACCGGTGATACCAGATTATATGCAACCAAAATTTAAATTAGTCAATAAAAAAGCATTTGTTTCTACAGATGAAGAATTAGAGCGTAATCATCGAGCACATTCTGCAAAATTAAGAGTCATAGAAAGGGTGAAAGAAGATGAATAAAAAGAATAAAAAGAGTTTTGAAAATCGAGCAAAAACATTTTTGATTTTTGTTGTAGGAGCTTATATTATTGGATGGTTAGGGGTTAAATCTGTTGAGTCCTCTAGTAACCGTGAACAACAAGTCGTTGAAGGAGAAGTTGAACAATTACAAAATGATATCGCTGGATTAGAATTACAAAAACAAGATTTAACTTCTTTTGCTAGAGTAAATCAAGTTGCTAGTCAACAAGGATATACGTATACACATAATGATGTTACAGCTTATTTAGCTAACCAATAAGATGAAACTATTAAAAAAAATAAATCACATCAGTTTGATTCAATTTGCAATTGGATTGGTGATTTTTTTTATTGTTGGCAATATTCTTGTTTTAGAAATAGCAGGTAAACATCTTATTAGTGGAAAAAATATACGTGAATTTGCCACGGGAAGTGGTATGACAACTCGAACGATCTATGCATCTAGAGGAAATTTCTATTCCTCAGATGAAGAACTTTTAGCAAGTGATATTGTTTCTTATAAACTTGTGGCTTATTTAAGTCAAACGCGTTTAGGAATTGGGGATGTCCCTGCTTATGTTACGGATCCCGAAGCTTACGCTAAAGCTTTGTCTCCTATTATTGGAATGGATGAAGACAGTTTATGTGCTTTGCTTCAATCAGAAGGTCAATATTTAGTTGAATTTGGTTCTTATGGTAATGATTTAACACCAGTACAAAAAGCGCAAATCGAAGCTTTAAATTTAACAGGACTTGAGTTTACTGCACAAAAGAAACGTAATTATCGTTATGGTGATTTTGCTTCTTATATCTTAGGATTTGCAAGTAATAATGAAGATGATCCAGATGTTATTGAAGGTAAAATGGGATTAGAAGAGGTTATGGATGATATCTTAAAAGGGCGAAATGGAACAGCACAATATTTAACCGATTCAATGGGTTATAATTTACCTAATGGAATGACAAGTCAAGTGGACGCTAAAAATGGAGATGATGTCTATTTAACGATTGATTCTAATGTACAAAGAGATATTCAATTACAACTTAGTAACCTTAAAAATTGTTCAGGTGTAAGTAGTGCTTGGGTTGGGGTCATGGAAGCAAGTACAGGTAAGATCTTAGGTATTGCAACTCTTCCTTCTTTTGATCCAAATAAAAAAGATATTACTAATTATAATGATTTATACATCAATTCCCCTTACGAAGTTGGATCGGTTATGAAACCTTTTGTTTATATGACGGCTTATGACAATGGTTTTGACTTGTCTCAAACTTATATGTCAGGTTCTTTTGATTTGAATGATGGTATGAATCCAATTCGTGACTGGAACAAAGAAGGATGGGGTGCCATTACTTATAACGAAGGTTTGATTCGTTCAAGTAATACAGCAATTGCCAATATTTTAACAAAAGGTATTTCAAAAGAAACGTTAAGAGAAAAATTCCAACAACTTGGATTCTTTGCAGATATGAATATTTCAGGACTAGCAAGTTATGGTGGTGTGGATAATATGGATGGCTCACTTCGTGACTATATTTCGAGTGGATTTGGACAATCTTCAAGTTGGACAGCCATTGAAATGTTGCAAGCTTACTCGTTGTTTGCAAATGGCGGAAGTATGGTTAAACCTTATGTGGTTGATTATGTTTTAGATGGTTCAACGCACAGTGTTGTGCAAAAAACAGAAGTGACCAAATCCAATAAACTCTTCTCAGATGATGCCATTAGTCATATTCAAGAATTAATGTATCAAACTGTTAATAATCAAACGATAGGTGCAGCTCATTCTTATAAAATGGATGATATTGAACTTTATGGTAAAACAGGTACAGCGGAATTATTGGAAAATGGACGCTATACAACATCAAAATACTCCTATTCTTTTGGTGGCTTAGCACCTTATAATGATCCTAAAATCGTTATTTTTGCAAGTATGCAATGTTCTTCTGCAGATTATGAAGCCCAATACAATGTTTTCCCTGAATTAATTAAAACAGTTGTACGTAGTGCTTTATCAAATCTAGAACTTAGAAATAAACAAGAAACAACAGTTGAAGATTCTTCAATTTATGAATTAGATAACTTTACTAACCAAAGTGTAAGTTATGCTACTTCGATCTTAAAATATCATAATATCAGTGAAATCGTGATCGGTGATGGAGATGTTGTGACATCTCAATCTCCAAGTGCACAAACAATGATTACAGCTGGAACAAAAGTGTTCTTACTTTCTAATGGATCAAATATCATGATGCCAAATATGACAGGATGGTCAAGAAAAGAAGTTTCTACTTATTGTTCAATGATCAATCTTAATTTAGAATACAATGGTACAGGATTAGTTAAATCTCAAAGTATTCCAGCAGATACAGTGATTACATCCGATATGACTTTAACAATTGATGCTTCTTAAAAACAGGTCTAAATGATCTGTTTTTTTCATATAAAGAACTAGGTGAGGGTCTATGATTTATGAAACAGTACTAAAAAAGATGGCATGGATCAAGTATTGTGCTTTAGCTCTTTTTATTGCGATTATTGTAAAGTTATTTTATATACAAATTGTTGATTACAAAAATTTAGTGAACAAAGCAAGTGATTTATGGCAAAGGAGTTTTCCAGTAGAATCATCTAGAGGAGAAATTAAAGATCGTTCAGGAGTAACGATTGTTACTAATTTAACCACTTCTTCTTTAGTAGTGGTACCGAGTCAAATTGAAGATGCTATTGATGTGGCAAGTAAGCTTGCCCCAATTTTACAATGTGATGAAAAAGCTTTATTAGAGAAGTTAACTAAGAAAGTATCGATTAGTCGTATTGCTCCTGAAGGAAGGCAACTCAGTGACGAACAAGCAATGCAAATCTATGCTTTGCATTATCGTGGTGTTTATTTAATTAAAGATACTAAAAGATATTATCCATATGGTAATTATTTAGCACAAACCTTAGGTTTTGTAGGTATTGATAATCAGGGATTAGCAGGACTAGAGTTAAAGTATAATGATTATTTAAGTGGTAAGAATGGTTCGATTGATTACTATATGGATGCAAAAGGGAATAATTTAGCGATGTATAGTTCTAATTATGTTTATCCTACTAAAGGAATGGATATATATTTAACGATTGATACTCGATTGCAAGATATTGTTGAAAGGGAGCTTAATAATGCTTACCTTACTTATCAACCAGATGGAATCTGGGCATTAATGATGAATCCAAAAACGGGAGAAATTTTAAGTATTTGTTCAAAACCGGATTTTGATCCAAATCATTATCAAGAGGCCAGTTCGGATATTTATAATCAAAATATGCCTGTATGGAAATCTTATGAACCTGGTTCTACTTTTAAAATTATTACGTTTTCAAGTGCGCTTAATGAAAATTTATTTGATATGGACCAGGATACGTATTATGATTGTGGTTATGAAATTGTGGGAGGAGCAAGGATCAAGTCTTGGAAAGCAGGGGGACATGGCTTGCAAACGTTTAGAGAAGTGTTACAAAACTCTTCTAACCCTGGTTTTGTGGAAATTGGTAGAAGACTTGGTAAAGAACGTTTATATCAATATGTACAAGACTTTGGCTTAACAAAGAAAACAGGGGTTGATTTAATTGGCGAAGCCAGTGGGATCATGTTTAATTATGATAAGTTTGGCCCTTTAGAGCAAGCTACAGTTGCTTTTGGGCAAGGGATATCGATTACGCCTATTCAATTAGTTACAGCAGTAAGTTGTTGTGTTAATGGGGGCCATTTATACAAACCTTATATTCTAGATCAGGTTTATGATACGTATACAAAAGAACCAATTTATAAAACAACCCCCACTTTAGTAAGAGATGTGATTACTGAGGAAACTTCCGTTAAAGTAAGAGATGCTTTAGAAAGTGTTGTTGCTAAAGGGGGAGGGAAAAATGCTTATATTGAAGGCTATCGTATTGGCGGTAAAACAGGGACTGCCCAAAAAGCAGTGAATGGGAGTTATGTTGGTGGTGGGTATATTCTTTCTTTTATTGGAGTAGCTCCTATTGATGATCCACAAGTGGTCCTTTATATTGCTATGGATAATGCTAAAAACTGTGTCCAATATGGAGGAACAACGGTAGCGCCGATCGCTAAAAAGATTTTAGAAGATGTTTTAAATGTTTTAGAAGTACCTAAAGTGACTGTTCAACAAGAAAAAGAATATACTTGGTTAGATACCCCTAAATATACTGTGGAAAATTATGTTGGCTTAACTAAAGAAGAAGTTAAAAGTGATTATTTCCATTTCCAATTTATTGGTGAAGGGACAAAGGTTATTGATCAATTACCTCGCGTAAATGAAAAATTAGAAGCAGGTGGAACGATCCGTATTATGTTAAGTGAGTAACTTTTCAAATTTGAGGCAATTATTGAAAAGAGTGTGGGATTATGGTAATATTGTTGGGTAAAAGAAATAGAAAGAGGTATAAGGGAAAGAAATATGGAATGGATTAGAATATTCTTTAGTTTTATATTAGCATTTATCATTACATGTGCAGCAATGCCTAAATTTATTCCTTTTTTAACAAAGCTTAAATTTGGTCAAGTTGAACGTGAAGAAGGGTTAGAAAGTCATAAAGCCAAGGGAGGAACACCTACAATGGGAGGAATTGTGTTTATCCTTTCTAGTGTGTTAGCTGTTTACTTAACAGCACCTCAATACATATTTTCACCTACTGTGGGATTAATTACTTTTGTCTTTGTAGGTTATGGTTTAATTGGTTTTATTGATGATTACTTAATTGTCGTTAAAAAGACAAACCTAGGTTTATCACCAGGTAAAAAATATTTATTACAATCTGTATTAGCTATTGCATTTTATATCTTAGCTTTACGTTTTGTTCCTGATTTTACAAGTGAAATCATTGTACCAATTGCACACATCCATGTTAATTTAGGGCATGTGATTTATCCTATCTTAATTTATTTTATGTTTACTGCAACTTCAAATGGAGTTAACTTAGCGGATGGTTTAGATGGTTTAGCTACAGGTTTATCTATGGTAGCTATTGCTCCTTTTGTAATCTTTGCATTAGTGGAAAAACAAACAGCGATTGGTTTATATGGTGTAGCTGTTATTGGGGCATTAGCTGGATTTATGATGTATAACTATCATCCAGCAAAAATCTTTATGGGAGATGTTGGATCTTTATCTCTTGGTGGTTTACTTGCTGTTTTAGCGATTTTCACAAAACAAGAATTATTACTTATTATTATTGGTGGGGTATTTGTTGTTGAAACATTATCTGTTATTATCCAAGTAACAAGCTTTAAGTTAACAGGAAAACGTGTCTTTAAAATGGCGCCACTTCATCATCATTTTGAATTATTAGGTTGGCAAGAACAACAAGTTGTAATTTCATTTTGGTTAGGTGGATTTATTTGTGGATTAATCGGTGTTGTGTTAGGAGTGTTATAAAATGTTGAAAGATCAAAAAGTATTGGTATTAGGACTTGCTAAAAGTGGACTTGCAGCAACACGTTTACTTATTAAACTTGGCGCTCAAGTTACAGTTAATGAAAGCAAAGAAGCAAGTCAAATCAAAGAATATGATGAATTAGTAAGTATGGGGGTAGAAATGGTTACAGGTGGACAACCTGATGAACTATTTGAAAGAGATTTTGATTTTGTCGTTAAAAATCCTGGAATCAAATATACAATGCCATTTATCTTACGTTTACAAGAAAGACAAATTCCTATTTATACAGAAATTGAATTAGCTTATCAAGTATCTAAACCGCAACATTATATTGCGATTACAGGAACAAATGGGAAAACAACAACAACGACTTTAACTTATGAAATGGTTAAATCAGTTCATCCAAATACTTATGTTGCAGGAAATATTGGTATTCCACTTTGTGAAGTGGTTTTAAATGAAAACTTATTAGAAAATGAAGGAAACTACATTATTCTAGAAATGAGTAATTTCCAATTGCTTAACATTGATAAGTTTAAACCAGAAATTGCGACAGTTATTAACTTAACACCAGATCATTTAGATTATATGAGAAATGTTGATGAATACTATGCTTCTAAAATGCGTATTTATGAAAATCAAGATCAAGATGATTACTTTATCTTAAATAAAGATGATGAAGTATTAAAAGAATATACTTCACACTATCCTATCCCTTCTTCTGTGATTCCATTTTCAATGGAAAAAGAAGAAATGGTACAAATCAATAATGGTTATATTGAATATGATCATCAAAGAGTACTTGCTTTAAAAGACATTCATTTAGTAGGTAAACACAATGTTCAAAATGTGATGATCGCTTTAACAATTTGTAAGTTACTTGGTATCAATAATGAAAAGATCGTTGAAAGTATTCAAAACTTTAAAGGCGTAGAACACCGTGTAGAATATGTGGAAACAATTGCTGGTGTTCGTTACTATAATGATTCTAAGGCTACAAATACAGATGCTACAATCATTGCTATTAAAGCTTTTGAAGATCCACTTATCTTATTATTAGGTGGACATGATAAAGGATTGGATTTAACAGAATTAAAACATTACACAGATCCATTAAAGAAAATTATTTGCTTTGGTGAAGCTGGTGTTCGTTTTAGTAAGGAATTAGATAATACAGTGCTTGTTGAACATATGAAAGATGCTGTGGTTAAAGCACATGAAATTGCATCTAAAGGAGATGTTGTTCTTCTTTCCCCTTCAACAAGTTCTTATGATGAATTTACAGGTTATGAACAAAGAGGACGTGTTTTTAAAGAAATCGTTCATTCTTTAAAATAACGCGATATAGCAAATCCAAATAGTATTGAGTTTTCAATAGTATTTGGATTTTTTTTTGTCAAAATTTATTTATTTTTATATTTTATTATTAATAACAGTTGATAAACTTTTCAATATACATATTTATATGGTAAACTGAATTTATCAAATATTTTTAGAAATGAGGAGAATATATGGAAGATGTGTATACAAAAGAATTATTAGTGTTAGGAACTTCTTTAACTGAATTGGCTGTTAAGGGAACTGCAACAGTTATTTCTAATAAAATAAAAGCAATTAAAGACGAAAAAAATTCTGAAAAAATTAGAGCAACTTATGATGAAATTATTAATGAATTATTAAACGAAAGAGAAGAAGCAGTTAGAATTGCTCAAGCATATAAGTCAGAATTAGATAAGGTAAGTATTAGTGATGAAGATATAGAACATTTACATAATACAGTTTCTAGAATTTTAGAATTATTAAAGAATAGTTTAGATGATAATAATCAAATTGAAATGGCTCGGCAAATTCAAACATATGAGCAAATTAAAGAATTAATTAGTGTAGATACATTAAAAACTATGCAATTATTAGGTTTTAACTATAAATCAGCAATTGGAGAGCCACTCACATTGATGCTTCGCAATTTTATACTATCAAAAGTTATTGAACCAGATTCATTAAATAACATAAATAAAATTTTGACTCCAGGTATGGTAGAAATTTTAAAAAGTGATAAGGCATTTAAAAATTATAATTTAATGTTAGGTAACAATCTGAAATCTACGCAATAAATTTGTATTTATTTTAATAGAAGTATTGGCAAAGTATTATTTAATATAAAAAGCAAATTAGGAATTAAGAAAATGAAATAAATCCTAATTTGCTTTTGTATTTTATGCCATAGATTATATCAATCTACGGCACTTAGTATATCATATCAGTTAAATTAAATAAACCCTCTTTTCACATTATTCGATTAATTTCTTTTTTTATCTCTTTTTTTGTAAACTAGAGATACATTAATGTTCACATAGTTAACTTTATACACAAATTGACCATAGATTGATATATTCTATGGTCTTTTTCATTTTATATGATCTAAATATCAATTTATATAAAGAAATTAAGACTGCTTTTATACAAAGTGAGGGAAATAATGATGGCTGTGATTACAAGTATGTTTGATGAGATGGATGAGAAACGTAAACAACTTTTATTAGATAATCAGGAGTATTTAGCTGATATGTTAGATTTTGCAATTGAACAATTAGAAAGTATTGCTGAAAATGATGAAATTTATCTTATCGATCAAGGTAAAGTTTGTGATAATTATGATTCTATTTTTGAATGTTTGAAACATTGGGCAATAGAAAGACAAGGTAATATGTAATGCATTATTACGTATTGTTTTGTCAAAGTTTAAAGATCGATAAACTTTATCAAGTATTCAATAATCAAAAGAATATAGAAGCTTTTATACCTAAGATGGAAAAACATATCCATTCTAAAAATATATTAGTTCTTAAACCCATGTTTCCAGGTTATTTGTTTATCAAAACAACCTATAACCAAATCGAATTCGATACACTATTAACTCTAATGTATGAACAAAAAGATGGTGTGATAAGAGAACTAAAAAAAGAAGATGTTTCAGCTTTAACAAAAGATGAAATACAACTATTAAAAGTATTACTTAATAAAAATTATATCTTAGAAACATCTTATGGTTATAAAGAAAATGGAAGAACCATAGTAACAAGAGGACCATTAGTAAAATTACAAAATCATATTATTTCTGTAGATAAAAGAGATCATCTAGCTATCCTTAATATAGAATTTCTAGATAGAGAGATAAAAGCAGGGATAGAAATGCAAAACAAGGAAATATAGCGTCGAGGCTACCCACCTATATTTCGTGTTTGAATAGAGTTTTGACGAGTCTGATATAAGGAAAATTATCGGATAGGAAGACTGTATTCTTTTTTTATTATTTTTAGAAAGTCCCGAAATTTTCGGGGGGGGGGGATAAATTTTAAGATTAGAAATAATAAGTTTATATTATTAGTCGAATAAAAATGTTTTTTGGGAGGGATGAATCAAAATATGTATAGAAAAGATAGTAAAGGATGGCTGAAACATGCTGACTTTATTCTTTTAG